>CAJONN010000006.1 GCA_905235955.1 uncultured Marinilabiliaceae bacterium | reverse complement strand
TGGGATAGTAGACCTGCGACATTATTAAAATCTTACACAACAAATGCACAAGTTGAAGATACATTTAAGCGCATAAATAGTAGCCTTATGGGCGATAAATGGTTTGTTCAAGGAGATTTAAAACTTTGGATAGAAAGGGCACAAGGTAACAATGGTTCAACGGATATGAGCGGTAACATTTGGTTAAAGCAAAATAGACTTGATAATGTTAAATCTGCTTTGAGTAAAATAGGTAGCGGTAAAAGTGCTAATATTACTGAAGAAGAAGCTGACGCAATGGCTACATTCTGGCACGAGATAACGCACAACAGACATAATAACAGCCTTACAAGTGGTTACGCTGGGAGTGGGGGGAGCAAAACACGTAAATACATGGAACTTGCTAACGAATATGTTGCAAGAAATACATTGCAAGAATTTTATAATAAACTTGGAGTAAATAATATTCCATATCCCGAATTTATGAACAACCGAGAATCAACAGGATATAACCAGATGGTTAACAATTATGATTTTGTTGTCAATACATTAAAATTGGATAAAGGGAAGGTTCTTGGTACTGTCAAGAACCATCTGTTCACGCAAGATTACATCGACCAGCTATCAGGACTAATAAAAGGACTGAAAGCAGGAGGAATAAAGAAATTGAATGGACGTGCGTTGAGTAATGCCGAAATGAACAAGCTATTGTCAACGTGCATGGCTGGAACTTCATTAGATGTGACTGAATGGCTCACCGACCATAATGTGATACTTTAAAGGGAGAAAACAACCTCCTTTTTTTGTTATTCGTTAAACGAAGCGTAGTATTCTTCTAACTCGTTCTTAAATTCTTTCTCAACGGCATTCTTCAACTCTCTGTTGTTTGTTATTTCTGCGAAATAGTCAAAAGAACGTGCTTGTTCAATAGGAAATTTCTTGCAATGTTCTTTTAAGAAATCAGTCATTTCAAGAATCGTTTCGTGACAAGCAAACACTTCTCCAAGAATCTTTGGGTCATCGCAGAAGTCAAAGACGGTTTTCTGCCGCAGATTTGAATAGTCAGTTGATTTTGGTTTTATATTCATATCCGTAATATTTAATCGTTAATAATCATTTTCCACAAAGTTAGACAATTTTATAAAAATCATTATGTTTCTCGTATATAACATAACTCAACTTTCCCACTTCATCATACACGCCTATAAATCAAAAATTTATGTTCTATCATACGTCGTCATGCCAAATCACATTCATTTAATTGTTTCTATTGACAGAAATGCGGTACATGTAGAAACGTCACAATGTGGTGTCTCTACAACCCCGTCAACACGAAACGAAACAATGCAAAACATTGCGAACCATTGCGGTCAGTTGTCGCATGTCATTTCCCGATTCAAATCAGCCATCACCCGTTTTGCCAACATCTACGCCCTATCCTTCGTATGGCAAACGCGTTTTCATGACCACATCATACGCGACCGCGATGAAATGAACCGCATTGCCCAATACGTTGAAAATAATGTGCCAAGTTGGAAGACCGATAGATTCAACAAAACAACTTCATCTGACAAATGATAAAGGCGATGGAATGATGTAGGGGGGCAGGATAATAGAAACGTTGTGCATATCGTCTCTACATAAATTTTTGGCGTAAAAACTTATACCTCAACACTTCCAATGGCAAAGAGCAACGCCACTATCAGCGTACCAACTGACACTACCTTGAGTTGAGTGTCGAGATTGGCTTCGTTTTTCTTATCAACAACAAAAATAAGATGAGGCACAAACCTAACGAGTGCCAACAATGGTAGCAGCTGCAATATACGCCCAAAACATACCGCATATATTGCTAAGCCCACAAATGCACCTATCACTATACAAACCTGATATATGCGCCCCCAACTAAGCCCCATGCGCACTATAAGCGTATTTTTACCAGAACGTTTGTCGCTATCGTAGTCGCGCATATTGTTCATGTTGAGCACAGCCACTGAGAGTAGCCCGATGCTTGAGGCTGGTAGCAACAACTCTGCTTCCAACTTACCGCTATAAAGCACGTAGCTGCCAGCTACACCTACCAAACCAAAGAAGATAAACACAGAGAGGTCGCCTAAGCCAACGTAGCCATACGGGCGCTTGCCTACAGTGTAGCAAATGGCTGCAACTATGCACGCTAAGCCTATAGCAAACATTATTAGCACACCTTGTATGCCCAAACTTGGCATAGCTACACAGAGCAACACTATGCCACTCAGAAGCGACAAAATTGAGAAACATACTATGGCTTTTCGCATATCTTGCAGAGATATAGCACCACTCTGCACTGCTCGCTCTGGTCCTACACGCCCCGCAAAGTCGGCACCACTCACTGCATCGCCATAGTCGTTGCTTACATTGGATAATATCTGCAAAAAGAGTGTGGTGATTATTGCTGCTACAAATATCGAGAGCTGAAACAATCCGCGCTCGTATGCCAATGCCGACCCTACTATTATGAGCGAAAACGACAATGGCAAAGTGCGCAAACGAAAAGCTTTTATCCAGTTTGAAATGCTACTCATTGATTCAATATCTTATATTTTTTCTCTTTTTTGGTGGTTATAATGCGAACTACGTATGCACCTCGCGCCATATTGCTAAGGTTTACATAACATTGATTTTGACCAACATCAATATGCTCTAATATTCGCCTACCAAAAATGTCATACACCATCACTTTCACTATATCGTCAGCCTCTATTTTCCAATTATTTTGCGATATTTTCTTTAAAACAATCTGACTACTAACTACATTAGTATCAGTAACTTCGCCATGTTTCTCGCCCAAATATTTCACACCTATTAGCAACTGTACATCAGAGGCGAGCGAATAGATATTTTTTGCAGTTTGCCATTGTCCATTGCTAAAAAGCGCACCACTACCCTCCTGATAGTAAAATGCAAGAGTGTCGGTAGCTGCATTGGCATAGTTGAGCTGTACACCTACATAAAACTTACCTTTTGTTTCTATTTTTGAAGAAAAGGGCAAATAACTTTGCTTCCCGGCTGCAAGCTGACTATTATCAAACTCATCAGATGTTAGCAACGAGCCTATGCTGCCATCGTTCTGCGCCTCCCACAAGGCTATGCTAAATTTGCCTTTGTTTTGTGTCATCACTTTGCTTGCCGATAGGTATAGTCCGTCGATGATTACATCTTCTGTGCCCAGATTAAAATATTGTGATATACTACTCACTCTCAGCGTATTATGCCCAGCTACATAACCTCTACTATTACTCAGTGCCTCACTTTGCATATCTTTTTCAGCAGTAGCGGCATAACTTGTGTTGTACATTTGGCTATTGCCTACAAATGCACCATTGAGTTTGGTTTGTTTAGTATTTAGTGGGTCGAGATAGGGCGCAAGTTCCTCCCAATTTTTCTCAAGCATCCAGTAATAATCTGACAATGTTTGCCGTCTGCATTGCGACAAGCCACCTGTAAGTGCGCCCACTACAAGTCCATCTGCATCAAAAAGTGCACTACCCGACGAGCCTGCTTCTGTTACGCCTATAGTCCACCCGTTGGTTTTCCAATGATTTTTTTCGTCAAATTGCTCGCCATCATTGGTAGTATCGCTGTTATATGTCACAGATGATGTAGCTGTGTTTGTTTCTGAATACATTCTAACATCGGCTTGCGGATGATGTATGCAACACAATGCGCCATCAGGCAAGGCAGCTGTAGCATTCCAACCTGCATAGTACACCATTGCTTGTTCTGAAGGCTTACTATCCAAAAGCAGCAAAAGCACATCGCGCTTATCATTGCGCACAAGTATTTTGGTCGATTGCAATTGCTCTGTCGAAGCTGCTTGTGGCTCAATATCTTGACACAGTGGCGACTCGTAATTGAACTGTACCGCACATTTTTTTAGTTCACCATCAAGCACATGAGCTGCCGTGAGCAGATATGGAGTACCATCGCCCGAGGTGTTGTTGAGCATTGTGCCTGTGCCCCAATACGAGCCATTGGTGCCATACATCACAATCCGACATACAGCTTGCTTTATCACATCTACATCGGTAGCACAAGTAACGCTCATTTCGCAACTACCTGAAGCTGCATAACCTATTTTGAGAGCTGAGTTTTTACAATGTTCGGGCAAGTCACGGAAGCCTACAGCAACTGACTCTATGTTGAATTTCACTCTGTCTATTTGGCTACTTTGCACTTGCACTATCATCGAGTCGCCTTTTATGGGCAATGTGAGCAACGAATGGTCAGCACCTATATCTGAGGCTTCGTAGAGCATATAGTAGCTACCATCGGGCGACTGCACACTAAGTTGGTCAGTAGCTGAGAGTTCGATATTGCTGATATAGGCAAAAATATTGGTAGCATAATCGGCTCTGATGCCAAGTGTCCAACATTGAGTACCATCGGGCAGATGCTCTATTGTGCCAGAGTTGCTCATGCTGTAGTTGGCTTCGTTGACGTTGGCAAACATACCTCTATCAGCCTTTACCGACAATGCATCACTTGCCTTTGCACTTGGCGTAGTTACCCAGTCAAGTTGCTGTGCTTGCATCAAGATGCATTGCACCACAAATAATAATATCAGAGCTATTTTTACCAAAATATTTTACAATGTTAAAAATAGATAGAGAGACATGAATCATACCCATGCCTCTCTGTATTTTTTTTTATCTGGAAATAAATTTATTTCTTAAGTCGAGGCTGAATAAGCGAATGCCAAATGCAACACAACCCAAGTATTACAAATGGTATGCTCAGCAACTGCCCCATATTCAAAATCATATCGGCTTCGAACTCCTCTTGGTCAGCTTTTATTGTTTCTATTATCATGCGGAAACCAAATACGAGCAACATAAACAAGCCAAAGAGTGCACCATCTTTTTGCCCAAAATTTTTCTTCCAATAGAGATATGAAAGCAATATAAATACACCCAAATAGAATGTTGCCTCATATATTTGGCTTGGGTGGCGTGGCACAAGGGCATCGTTGGGATGCAAACGCAAAAATCTGAATGCCCACGGCAAGTTCGGATCGCATGGTGCGCCCACTATTTCAGAGTTCATAAGGTTGCCCATTCTGATGAAGAAACCTGACAGAGCCACTACTACCACTATGCGGTCGAGCACCCACAAAAAGGTCTTTTTGCTCACTTTTTTATGATAAAGATAGAGTATAGATATGATGCCAATAGCTGCGCCATGACTTGCCAAACCGCCTTTCCACACTTTGAATATCTCTACCAAATGTTCTGAATAATAGCTCCAATCGTAGAATACGACGTGTCCTAAGCGCGCTCCTACTACTGTGCCAACTATGGTGTAGAAAAAGAGCTTGTCAGCCCACTCTTCGGGCAGTTTTTCGCGCTCAAACATTTTGGTAATAATGACAAAGCCAAGCCAAAATGCCAATGCAAAAAACAAACTATAATAGCGTATGCCCAATGGTCCGATGTTGAACAACACTGGGTCTACATTCCAATCTATATATCCAAGTATCATATTACTTTGGTTTTATTATAGGTACAAAAAGCTACCAAAATTGTCTTTCAGATAAAACACTCTGAAAGACAATTTATTATAGCATTATTATTCTACCAGTCCTTTACCACAGCACTGTTTATATTTCTTACCTGAGCCGCATGGACATGGGTCGTTGCGCCCAACTTTCTTCTCCGCACGTATCGGATTTATTGCATGTTGTTGCTGACCAGCATTTTGCATTGCTTGGCGTTGTTGTGCTTGTAGCTGTTCGTGCATAGCTTGCATCTTTGCCAATTCGGCTTGTCGGCGAGCTACTTCCATCTGCATACGTTGGCGAGCTTGCTCTTGTGCTGCAGCAGCCTCTTCTGGGTCACGCACTGCTATTGAGAGGCGTGAGAGCGATGATACAACATCGCTATTGATGCTCTCTATCATGCTCTTGAAGAGGTTGAACGACTCAAATTTGTATATCAACAGTGGGTCTTTTTGCTCATACGATGCATTTTGCACCGATGTGCGCAACTCATCAAGTTGGCGTAAGTGTTCGCGCCATGCATCGTCAATTGATACAAGCATTATCACCTTCTCAAACGAACTGATAAGTTCCTTACCCTCAGTCTTATACGCCTTTTCAAGATTGGTCGGTATCTGGAACACACGTTTGCCATCGGTTATTGGCACTACTATGTTCTTGTATTTATCAGACTGTTGTTCAAACACTTGCTTCACCACCGGATATGCTTGCTCAGCTATCTTGTTGCAACGTTGCTCAAATGCCTCCCAAACTTTTTTGTAGAGTGTTGCGGTGAGGTCTTCTATCTTATGCGATTTTAGTTCATCTTCGGTAAATGGCACTTCAACGGCAAATACTTTGAGCACTTCAAGGCGGAAGGCTTCAAAGTCGTCAGTACCTTGTGCGTCGGCTATCATACCGTATGCCGCATCTTGCATCATGTTCATGATGTCGAGTTCCAGACGCTCGCCATAGAGTGCATGTCGGCGCTTGGTGTAGATTACTTCGCGCTGCGAGTTCATCACGTCGTCATATTCAAGCAGGCGCTTACGTATGCCAAAGTTGTTTTCTTCTACTTTGCGTTGTGCACGCTCTATGGCTTTTGTCATCATGCCATGTTGTATCGGCTCACCCTCTTGGAAACCTGCACGGTCCATTATCTTCACCATTCGCTCTGAACCGAACAGACGCATAAGGTTGTCTTCGAGTGAAACAAAGAATTGCGATGAACCCGGATCGCCTTGTCGACCTGCACGACCACGTAGCTGGCGGTCTACACGGCGGCTCTCATGGCGCTCTGTGCCTATTATTGCCAAACCTCCGGCTTGCTTCACCTCATCGGTGAGCTTAATGTCGGTACCACGACCTGCCATATTTGTTGCTATAGTTACGGCACCTTTCTGACCAGCCAATGCTACTATTTCAGCCTCGCGCTGATGCAACTTAGCGTTGAGCACATTGTGTTTGATGCCTCGCATTTTGAGCATTCGGCTCAGCAATTCGCTCACATCAACCGATGTTGTACCTACAAGCACTGGTCTGCCATCGGCTGTAAGACGAACTATCTCTTCTATTACGGCATTGTATTTCTCTTTTGTTGTTTTATACACAAGGTCGTCGTTGTCATGACGTGCTATCGGACGATTGGTTGGAATAACTACAACATCGAGTTTGTATATGTTCCAAAACTCACCAGCTTCTGTTTCGGCAGTACCCGTCATGCCTGAGAGCTTGTGATACATACGGAAGTAGTTTTGCAAAGTGATGGTAGCATAGGTTTGTGTAGGTGCTTCTATCTTCACATTTTCCTTAGCCTCCAATGCCTGATGCAAACCGTCAGAATAACGTCTGCCATCCATTATACGACCTGTTTGCTCGTCAACTATCAGCACTTTATTGTCCATAACTACATACTCTTGATCTTTTTCAAAGAGAGTATAAGCTTTGAGTAGCTGAGTTATGGTGTGCACACGCTCGCTCTTAACTGCATAGTTTTGCAAAAGTTCGTTTTTGGCGGTTATCTTATCTTCGTCGCTCAATTCGCCCTTTTCTATGTTGGCTATTTCTGTACCAACGTCAGGCAAAACAAAGAACTGTGGGTCTTCTGATGCTGATGTCAATCTGTCGATACCTTTGTCGGTGAGCTCAACTGAGTTATGTTTTTCGTCAATAACAAAGAAGAGTGGCTCTGTGGCAATAGGCATATTTTTGTTATTCTCTTGCATGTAGAAGTTCTCAGTCTTGAGCAATGTAGCTTTTACACCTTGCTCTGAGAGGAACTTGATGAGCGGACGGTTTTTGGGCAAACCTTTGTAGGCTCTGAAGAGTGCCAATGCGCCTTCTTCTTGATCCTTGGCATCTGCGCTCTTGAGCTTGGCTTTTGCATCGGCCAAATACTTTGTCACAAGTGCACGTTGCTCTTCAACCAACTTCTCTACACGAGGTTTCAGCACATCAAACTGTTGGTCTTGGCGCTTTGCTACTGGTCCGCTAATGATGAGTGGCGTACGTGCATCGTCAATAAGCACTGAGTCGACCTCATCCACAATAGCGTAGTTATGTTTGCGCTGCACAAGGTCGTCAACCTGCGTTGCACCATTGTCACGCAAATAGTCGAAACCAAATTCGTTGTTGGTACCAAAGGTAATATCTGATGCGTATGCTTTCCTTCGTTCGGCTGAGTTGGGGCGATGCTTATCGATACAGTCAACTGACAAACCATGGAACTGATATATTGGACCCATCCACTCTGAGTCGCGCTTTGAGAGGTAGTCGTTCACCGTAACCACGTGTACGCCTCGCCCTGAGAGTGCGTTGAGGAATACTGGCAGTGTAGCTACAAGTGTTTTACCCTCACCAGTAGCCATTTCGGCTATTTTGCCTTTGTGCAAAACAACACCGCCTATAAGTTGCACATCGTAGTGCACCATTTCCCATTTTACCTGACTGCCACCTGCTATCCATGTGTTTTTGTATATTGCTTTGTCGCCTTCGATGCTCACAAAGTCTTTTTCTACAGCCAGTTGGCGGTCAAAGTCAGTAGCCGTTACTTCTATTGTTTCGTTTTGTGCAAATCGGCGAGCCGTATCTTTCATTATGGCAAAGGCTTCGGGCAAAAGTTTGTCAAGTTGCTCCTCTACCTTTTCGTCTATTTGCTTCTCAAGGTCGTCAACTTCTTTATAGTTGCGTTCTTTTACATTGATGTCACACTGCGGTGCTTCTGCCTCTGCTTTGAGCTGATCTATTTTGCCTTGTTCTTCAGCTATAGCATCGCGTATTTGCTTTTTCATTGCATCAACCCGAGAGCGCAACTCATCGTTCGACAACGCCTCTATCGACGGATAAATTTCTTTTATTTGAGCTATGATAGGAGCTACCTCCTTCATATCTTTTTCTGATTTGCTGCCAAATATTTTGACAAGCACTGTATCAATAAATGACATATTCTGATTTGATATATTTTTTCGTTGGTTGTTAAAGTAATATAGATTCGATGTTCATATTTTTTTATGAACAAAAAGATAAAAAATACTTTTCAGCAAAAAACAGACGGACCAGCGCGCGAAAACAATGCGCTAATCACCACAGCCAAAGGCTTTTGTGCAACACATGGCAATGCTTTATGTTGCACTACCCTACTAAGTGTTGCCGGATAGAAATATTCTTCCAAAGCATTAGCTACCTGACACTTCAGATGCTTAAATGTTGCGTTTATATAGGTATAGGGAATAGCTACTACATGAAGATGAACAATGCGATCAGCAAGTTGCAACTCAGTCAAATTGGCTTCGACCAACAACTTATGAGCCTCTGCATCAGCTTCATCAGCATTGTCTGACAACATAATAATATGCTTCACTATGTCAGAGATATTTACCTCTGGCACCATCGTCTCGAGATTGCAAATACTCAGAACTATCGAGACACTTATTAATTTAAAGCATATTCTATCCAACTTTTTTCAAATTGATGCGCAAAGATATATATTTTACTAATGTTTCACAACCGATGCACCGCTCTTTCATTTAACTTTTCAAATAGTTTTGTAAGCAATACTCAAAACACACATTAGATGTATAATGACAAAAAAATCAAGCGATGCAAATTTATACTAAACTGCATCGCCTGATATTTTGAGAAAACAACGTTCTTTTATTGCTGCTTAAACATCTCCTTTATGCCACCCAACGAGCCCAACAAATTTGAAGCTTCGTATGGCATATAAACCACCTTATTGTCTTTGCCCGATGTCATATCTCTGAGTGCCTCAACATACTTAACAGCAAGCAAATAGTTTACGGGGTCAGAACCTTTATCAACAACAGCTTGTGCCACTTGCTTGATTGCCTCGGCTTCAGCTTCAGCTTGCAATATCTTAGCTCGTGCTTCGCCTTCAGCACGCAAAATATTGGCTTGTTTCTCAGCTTCTGCAGCGTTTATTTCAGCCTGCTTCTCACCCTCTGAATTGAGTATTTGCGCCTGCTTCTCACCCTCAGCCTTCAATATCTCAGCACGGCGATTGCGCTCAGCTTGCATTTGCAACTCCATTGTACGCCTAATGCTGTCGGGTGGTGTAATATCCTGCAATTCAACACGATTGACTTTCACACCCCATTTATTGGTAGCCTCATCGAGCACAGCACGCAACTTTGAGTTTATTGAGTCACGCGAGGTCAGTGTTTCGTCAAGTTCCATTTCACCTACCACATTGCGCAGTGTTGTTTGCGTTAGCTTTTCTATGGCTACTGGGAGGTTTTGTATCTCATATACAGCTTTCACCGGATCTACTATCTGAAAGTAAAGTAGCGCATCAATATCGGTCATAACGTTGTCTTTGGTAATGACGCTCTGCTTGTCAAAGTCGTAAACTTGCTCACGCAGGTCGATACGCAAAATGCTTGCAAGGTTGCCCGTTGTTCGGCGAACTATCATCTCTTTTGGGCGTTCAACTATTGGCAAGATGACGTTGATACCCGGCGAGAGCGAGCGACTAAATTTGCCCAATCGCTCTACTATTATCGTCTCTGACTGCGACACTATTTTGATGCCGTTCAAGACGTAGATAGCTACAAGAACTATCAATGCAATGAAAAAATATTGCTCCATAATTTATTTAGGTTTTAGATTACAATTTTTTTTACTGTTATGATGATGCTCTCGCGCGAAAGCACCTCTACTTCGCTGCCTACACCTATAAATGTTCCATCAGCCGACAATGCTTTCCAATCATCACCATCTATGCGCACCCTACCTGTATGTTGTTCTGCATCAATATCTTCAGACACTACACCTTTGCGTCCTATTATGGCATCGGCATTGGTTTTGACATCAGGACCTCTGAGAAAAAACTTCATCAGTATTGGTCTGAGAAACAAAAATGCTACAAACGATACTACTGCAAAAACACCTAATTGCACTGAAAACGACACATCGAAATATGACGCTATACCTGCTGCTATTGCACCTATGCTGAAACATATTGCACCAAAACTTACTGTAAATATCTCTATTACAACTAATACTATGGCGGCTATTAGCCAATAATAATATATATCCATATTTTTTATTTTTTGACAAATATAACTTTTATTAACAATAAATACACATAAACAATAAAAAAACTGACGATATTCCATACAGAAATACCGTCAGATATTAATATCTAATATTTTTATAGCCTTTTATTTCACCAAAGCCATTGTATCAGTTGCTATCATCAACTCCTCATCGGTAGGAATAACGCAAACTGTCACCTTAGAGTCTGGTGTTGAAATAATAGCCTCTTCGCCTTGCACTTCAAGGTTTTTCTTCTTATCGAGCTTAACACCCATAAACTCAAGACCTTCGAGGGCTACTTCACGGCAGTTTTGCTTATTTTCACCAACACCACCAGTGAATAGTATTACATCTACACCGCCCATTGCCGCTGCATACGAGCCAATGTATTTGCGCACACGATAGAAATACATATCTTGAGCCAATGCAGCACGCTTGTCGCCATTGTCACGAGCAGCCTGTATCTCACGCATATCAGATGTTGTGCCCGATATGCCAAGCAAGCCTGATTTCTTGTTCATTATGGTATCCATCTCGTTGGGTGTAAGTCCTTCATGGTTCATCAAGAATGGAATGATAGCAGGGTCAATGTCACCACAACGAGTGCCCATCATCAAACCTTCAAGCGGTGTCAGACCCATACTGGTATCCATACACTTGCCATCTTTCACAGCCGAGATCGAACCGCCATTACCAATGTGGCAAGTAATGATGCGTGTACCCTCTGGCTTGATGCCCAAAAACTCGCAAACTCTCTGCGACACATAGCGATGTGATGTACCATGGAAACCATAACGACGAATGCCATATTTCTCATAATATTCGTATGGCAAAGCATACATATAGGCATAGTCTGGCATTGTTTGATGAAATGCTGTATCAAAAACACCCACTTGTGGCATGTCAGGTTTGATAGCTTTTACAGCATTGACTCCTTTGAGGTTTGCTGGGTTGTGAAGCGGACCAAGGTCGTTGCACGATGCAAATATGTCAAGCACCTCTTGTGTCAGTATCGACGACTTGGTGAGTTTTGCACCACCATGCAACATTCTATGTCCTACAGCGTCTATTTCGCCTATCGACTTCACTACGCCATATTCACTATTTGTAAGTTTGTTGAAGATTATTTCAACACCTTTGGTATGCTCTGGAATGTCTATCTCTTCAATCTTTTTACTGCCATCTGGCAAACTAAATTTGATGAATGAGTTTGGCATACCTATCTTTTCAATACCGCCCGAAGCTATAACGCTCTTGTCGTCCATATTGAAAAGTTTGTATTTGATTGATGAACTACCACAGTTCAATACAAGTATTTTCATATTCAAAAAAATCTTTGATTGCTATAAAACTAAAAAAGCAGCCTTTTTTGGTAGGCTGCTTATATGTGTTATCCTATTGCCTGATTAGCTGTTATGGCTATCATCTTCTCAATGTCGCTTACCGAACAACCACGTGAGAGGTCGTTTACCGGAGCAGCAATGCCTTGAAGGATAGGACCGATAGCTTCAGCACCAGCCAAACGCTGTACAAGTTTGTAAGCTATGTTGCCTACTTCAAGTGTAGGGAATACAAGTACATTGGCGTTACCAGCTACTTTGCTACCCGGTGCTTTAAGTTGTCCTACTGATGCTACAAGTGCAGCATCGGCTTGCAACTCGCCATCTATCATCATATCAGGAGCCAATGCTTGTGCCTTAGCTGTAGCCTCTACTACTTTAGTAACCATTTCGTGCTTTGCACTACCTTTGGTTGAGAAGCTAAGCATAGCTATGCGTGGTTCAAAACCGCCCAATACACGAGCTGTATTGCCTGTAGCTACAGCTATTTCTGCCAATTTGTCGGCAGTTGGGTTTGGCTCTACAGCACAATCAGCAAATACCATTACGCCATTTTCGCCCCAGTTTTTATCTTTCAAAAACATCAAAAAGGCACCAGAAACAACGCTCATACCGGGTTTTGTTTTGATAATTTGGAAAGCTGGACGAAGCACATCGCCTGTAGCATGTACTGCACCTGACACTTCACCATCAGCATCGCCTGCTTTTATCATCAAGCAACCCAAATAGAGTGGTTCTTCAGCAAGTTTGACAGCTTGTTCTTCTGTCATGCCCTTGTTTTTGCGAAGCTCGTAGAGCAGATTCGCATATTTTGCCTTGTTCGGATTATTTTTGGGGTCAACTATTGTGGCCTTTGAGATGTTTTTCAATCCGTACTTCTCAGCACTTGCTTTTATTTCAGCTTCTGCACCAATTAGAATTATATCAGCATAACCTTCGGCCAACACTTTGTCGGCAGCTTTTATATTACGCTCTTCTGCACCTTCTGGCAGAACTATACGCTTCTTGTTTTTCGAAGCGCGACTTTTAAGGTTCTCTACGAAATCCATATACCTTAAATTGTTTTATTGTTATTTTTCTATTTTTTGTTTCTAAAAAATTGTTCTATCGCCTTTTACCATTCCCCAAATCAAAAAGTTACTACACTTTTTTTCTGAAGGAGTAAATAACTAAAAGCAAAAGCAACAATAGAAACTATTGCTGCTCTAAATGTTTAAATATCAGAGTTCAAGGTCGCCATCAAACTCTTCAATCCAAGGCAAACCTTGTTCACCTAAGCGAGCCATAAACGGATCTGGGTCAAAATCTTCTACGTTCCAAACGCCCGGCTTTTTCCAAAGTCCTTTCAAGTACATCTCTGCGCCAAGTGCAGCTGGTACGCCTGTAGTGTACGACACGGCTTGCATGCCTGTCTCTTTATATGCTGCCTGATGACTACAATTGTTGTATATGTAGTAGGTACGTTCTTTGCCGTCTTTAACACCCCTAATTCGACAACCTATTGATGTTTCGCCATCGTAGTTTTCGCCAAGATCTTGTGGGTTGGGCAGTACGGCTTTGAGGAATTGCAATGGCACAATTTTCACCTTAGCTACTCCGCTACCATTGGCAAGTGGTGCTTCATATTCTATTTCGTCGATGCGGCTCATGCCAATGTTTTGTATTACGTCAAGATGCTTGAGGTATTGCTCGCCAAATGTCATCCAAAAACGTGCTTGCTTTATTGTTGGATAGTTTTTTACAAGGCTCTCAAGTTCTTCATGATGAAGCAAATACGACTCACGAGCACCAATGTTTGGATATGTCAAAGGCTTGTGTATTTCAAGTGGCTCGGTCTCTATCCATTTGCCATCTTTATAGTAAAGTCCCTTTTGAGTTATCTCTCTGATGTTTATCTCTGGGTTGAAGTTGGTGGCAAAAGCATGGTGGTGGTTGCCCGCATTGCAGTCGACAATATCGAGCTGATGTATCTCATCAAAATGATGCTTAGCTGCATAGGCTGTAAACACACCTGATACACCCGGATCAAAGCCACAGCCCAATATAGCTGTAATGCCAGCTTGCTCAAAGCGTTCTTTGTATGCCCACTGCCAACTATACTCAAAGTGAGCTTCATCTTTTGGCTCGTAGTTGGCTGTGTCAAGATAAGAAACGCCAGTAGCCAAACAAGCGTCCATAATGGTGAGGTCTTGATATGGAAGTGCCACATTTACAACAAGGTCGGGCTTTACATCGTTGATAAGTTTGATAAGTTCGTCAACGTTGTCAGCGTCTACTTGTGCTGTTCTGATACGTGTGCCTGTAGCTTTATATATAGCTTCGGCTGTTGCGTCAACCTTCTTTTTTGTACGACTTGCGAGTGTAATCTCCTCGAAAATGTGTGGCTGCTGTGCCATTTTGTGAGCTACTACGGTGCCAACACCGCCTGCTCCAATCTGAAGAACTTTACCCATTTCTGTTATTTAATATTTCAGAGCGCAAATGAAATAAAAAAATTTCAATCTGCCGTTGTTTTGTGAAATTTTAGTAGCAAAGATTTCACGCTTTATAACGGCATAGCAATATCTCAGAGAGTGCTATTCTCACTGACACATTTTGTTCAGAATCTGATAGTGCACAATGTTTAGCACTAATACTCTCTGTATTATATACTTACTCCGTATTCGTGTTTTATTTCGTCCATCACAAACATACTCGTAAGCGAACCCAAACTCTCCATACGTCCTAAAACATTGAGGATGAAGTGCTGATACGATTTCATATCGGGCACTTGTATCTTGAGCATGTAGTCATATTCGCCTGATACGTTGTAGCACTCTACCACTTCTGGTATCTCTTTTACTCCTACTATAAAATCTTCTACATAGTTATGAGTCAGCGATTTGAGTTTTACTGCACAAAATACGCAGAAACCATTTCCTACTTTTTCGGCATCTATTAGGGCTATATAACGTTTTATTATACCCTCACGTTCCAAACGTTTTACGCGTTCAAAAACGGGTGTTGCTGACAAGTTGACTTTCTGAGCCAATTCTTTTGTTGTCAACTGCGAATTTTCTTGTAATATTCGCAGTATATTGATGTCAATACTGTCAAGTTTAACTGCTTTTTCCATAGAACTATATTATTTATTTCGTTTATGATCTTCATAATGCTTACCATATTTCTTGCGCATAAGCGACTCATGACTTACCTTATGATTGGTCTTTCGGTTTTTCTCGCTTTTTTCATGAAAGGCCTTACCCGGTTTGGCTGCAGTCTCTACAAGTGTATTGCGCATTTTGTATGTTGGCATCTCCAAGTCGGTGAGCACTGTGCTTACTTCTACCTCCGCTGGCATTTCGCTCACTGGTATGTGAGTGTTACTCATTAGTGTCTCTATTTCAGCAAGTTTATCGGTTTCGAGTGGTGAGCAAAAGGCTATTGATATACCCTTTTTATCGGCTCGTCCTGTTCGACCTATACGATGAATGTATTGTTCAGGTTCTGTTGGCAAATCAAAGTTTATTACATGGCTCACATTGCTCACGTCAATGCCACGTGCTACAACATCGGTTGCAATAAGCACACGCATCTGTCCTTCACCAAAACCTCTAACGGCTCTAAATCGCTGACTTTGTGTGCGTTTAGAGTGTATATAGTCTATTTCACCGTCTTCAAATTCATCAGCTACAAGGTCAAACACTTTATCGGCTAAAGCTATGCTGCTAACAAATACGAGCACGCGTGTTAGGTCGGCTTGACGTAGCAGATACTTCAGCAAATTGATTTTGGTGTTGAAGTTGGGCACTTGAATAAGATGTTGGTCGATATTTTCAAGCGGTGTACCCATTGGTGCAGCCTCAACACGTTCAGGGTTGTTGAAGTATGTGTCAACAAGTGTTTCGATACCTTTAGTGAGTGTAGCTGAAAAGAGCAGATTCTGACGTTTTTTAGGCAAAAGGTCAAAGAGCCGCCCCATTTGTGTACGAAAACCTTGTTCGAGCATTTCATCAACTTCGTCAACCACAAGTTTTTTTACATTGCGTAGCGACACATGCCCATCGAGCACCAAGTCGAGCAATCGACCGGGCGTACCAACAAGCACATCAGCACCTTGCGCTACAGCTTCAGCTTGTGGCACTACGCCTACCCCACCAAATACACCTACACATTTTATGCTGGTACCATCGGCTATGCGCTGAGCTACTTCGCACACTTGCACTACAAGTTCGCGCGTGGGCACTACTATAAGTATTTGTGGCGGATTACCTTGCTGAAAACGCCACTGATTGAGGCATGGGAGCAAATATGCTATTGTTTTACCTGTACCTGTTTGCGCTATGCCCATAACATCTCTGCCCGACATAGCAACAGGGAAGGTGCGCTGCTGAATAAGAGTTGCCTCTGTAAGCCCCATAGCGTTTACCGAACGCTTGAGGAACTTGTTCAAATTCATTTCTTCAAACAACATATTTTGCTATTTTATCCTTTTTTTTGCAATATATTTTTCTTTTTCAGAAAAAAAAAGAAAATGCCTCTATTTTTATTTTGTAATGTCTATCACTACAACCTCGGGGGCGTTTCCTGTGCGGAAACGTGGTCCCCAAGTTCCAAAACCCGATGTAACAATAAAATCTGTACTACCTTTACGCAAGTAGCCATAGTCGAGTTCGTATATCATCTTGGTAAAGATGCGCATTGGCCACACTTGCCCAGCGTGTGTATGCCCAGAAACATGCAAGTCGGCTCCTATCCGTTGGCTGTCGCTAAAGCGTGCGGGCTGATGGTCTATCACTATTTTGAGTTGGCAAGTGTCGCAGTTGAGTTCATCAATGCTTTTGTAATTGTTGCGTTGCTGACTATAGTCATCGCGCCCAATAAACCAAACGTATGGTTTCATATCAAACGATGTTGTTGACACTGCTACTGCCGAATCGCGCAATACATTGATGCCCAATCCTTTGATATATTCTTCAGCTATATCAGCATTGCCAAGATATTCATGATTGCCCAGCACTGCAAATGTACCTCTATGTGTTTTGAGTTGTTTCAGAGCAGCGCCCAAGTTTCCATTTACAACTGGTCTTACATCGCCATCAAAAAGGTCGCCTGCAATAAGACAGAAGTCGGCATTTTGTGCATTGATCATTGCTACCAGTCGTTCTATATCGCCACCTCTCACGGCATAGCCCATGTGCAAGTCTGATACAAGTGCTATACGCAAGGTATCGCCACTCTCAACATTGTCAGAATGAAGCGTATAGTGTGTTAGTTTGGGTGAATAGGCGTTCATTATTCCACAAAAAAGAATTATGCCTATGATGAGCCATGAGTTCCAAAACGAACGCATATTGAGTGGTTCTATCTCGCCTTTACGCCAACGTGCTATGCCACGTGCAAGAGCAAAAACAAGTAGCACTATTACTAAATACATTACAATAACAAGCCACATTGTACTTGCTATGTAGAGCAATCTGACCAACCATTCTGGCACTATGTCAGATATGGCTCGGTGTATAAAAAACATTACCGACATCAGAGCTACTACGCTCCGAAAGGCTATGCGCCCCACCTTGCTGGGTATGCACTTCGACATGCGGAGAGCAACAAAAACGCATCCACCCACATAGAGTGCAAATATGACAAAGAATACTACAAAGTTCATTGTACTCTTATTTTAAACGAAAACTTACATATAGCTCAACAAGAGCATCGATGAGTATCGGAAGTACCCAATAGTGCCTACCTGAGTAAATGAGATATGCTGCCCCCATAAGCAAAACAGCACCAAACATCAAGATGCTGAGCAGGCGCATTGCATTTTTATCAGTAGTGCGAGCACGTATATAGAGCCTAACTAAGAAGAGCATAAATGCGGCTACTGCCAATATTGCCCAACCATACGAAAATTCCAAAACATGAGCTATAACGCCAACTAAAGCTATTGCCATAGCTACATTTTGCAAGCCATATACGCCTTTTCCCATTTTTTCTACTAATATAGACTCTCTATGTTATTTATCTTTTATTATAAAGATTACTTCATCGTTGCGCTTCATCAGATACTCTTCGCGTGCAAATTTTTCAAGCTGATCGCGGTCGCTCTTTAGCTCGTTCATCTTACGTTCGGTCTGAACTATTTGCTCTGTTAGGCGCTCTTTTTCAACCTCCATACGCACAACTTCTCTGCTCAACTTATAACGCTCTACTAAACTGTTGGCATCAAAAAACAATAGCCACATTAAAAATATTAGCACCGATATTACATATTTATTGGTACCAAGTGGCTTAAGTGTATTTTTGATGTTATTGACGTCCATAAAAAACGTATACTGCGTTTAGTCAAATGTTTTGTTGGTGTTGGTCGATATCTCTATCATACGGTCATACTCCTCAGCCGACAATCCTTCTTGGAAGTAATAGAACTGCGGATTGACTTTTTTGCCTTTTAATATCACTTCGTAATGCACATGTGGCGCTGTCGATGTACCAGTTGACCCCACATAGCCTATCACGTCGCCACGCTTTACATGTTGCCCAACCTTCACGTTGAAAGCACTCATGTGACCATAGAGTGTGCCGTAACCAAAACCATGGTCTATTTTTACATGCTTACCATAGCCGCTATACGATGTTTCTACTGATGTTACAACACCATCACCAGTGGCTACTATCTCTGTACCTGCATGTGCCGCGAAGTCCATGCCTTCATGAAATTTCTTTATCTTATATATCGGATGTATGCGCCATCCCCACCCCGATGCCGTGCGTGAAAGGTCTTTATTGCTAATTGGCATTATGGCTGGCACACATTTTGTCATTTCAGTGTTTTGCTTCACAAGGTTTATTATTTCGTCAAACGAAACGCTCTGCACATATAGCTCTTTCGATACTTGATCGAGCCTACGCGCTGTTTCTATCACAAGCTCTGAATTGGTCATATCCTCAAGTTGCTCATAGCGATTGACACCACCAAAACCTGCTTTGCGCACCGATTGAGGTATCGAATCAGCTTCATAGATTACACGATATATGTTTTCATCGCGCATGTGTACATCTTCAAGCACTTCTTCTATCTGATCCAACTTTTTGTTCATCAACTCATATTGTACCAAGAGTTCATGATTGTCGCGTTTTAGCTTTTTCTCTTCCGGACTGTCAAATATATATACGTAGACAAAAAAGAAGAGAACTCCCAACACTGTACCTACTGAAATATGAACGAAAAAACGTGAAACATAATATTTTACACCATGTTGCACCTCATCGTAGCTGAGAGTATCTGGATTATATTTATAATGTCCTTTTGCCATAATATGCCCTTTAACAATAAAAATAAAAAACAAATTCAGAAAAAGTTCACTTCTTAACGAATTGCAAAGATACTATTTATATTGCAAAAATGCAAAAACCTATTTTGTGGTGGCATAAAACAAAAAAACATATACAACTTTCTGTATTTATATCCCATTGCTTGATTACATTTGCACATATTTTCAGAAAGAAACAATTATGGCAAATAAAGATAATTGGCACAAACGCGATGGCATAGTCTATTCAACAGCATCTGATTTCAGCTACGACACTTCAAATGCTGAAGAAGAAGTCACCTTGCCACCGCAACAACAAAACCTCAAAGTGCAACTCGACAAAAAGCAACGAGCAGGCAAAGCTGTAACGCTCATAACTGGCTTTATTGGCACTACCGACGACCTCAAAGAACTTGGCAAAACACTCAAAGCAGCATGTGGAGTTGGTGGCACTGTCAAAGATGGCGAGATATTAGTACAAGGCGATTTCAGAGAAAAAGTGCTTGCCATTCTCGTACAAAAAGGATATAAAGCAAAAAAAGTAGGAGCTTAAAATAACTTATAACTTAAAACTTATAACTTAAAACTCAACAAAACAACTTGGAACCATTAGCAGAACGAATGCGACCTCAGTCGCTTGCCGAATATGTAGGTCAGCGACACTTGATAGGCGAAGGAGCTATACTGCGCAATATGATTGACAACGGTCGATTGGCATCTATCATATTGTGGGGACCACCGGGTGTGGGCAAAACAACACTTGCCAAGATAATATCTAAGCAACTCAACCGCCCATTCTACCAACTTTCAGCCATTAGCTCAGGCGTAAAAGAGGTGCGCGAAGTGATTGACAAAGCTAAAAGTGGACGATTTTTCAACCCTGAGTCGCCCATACTTTTCATCGACGAAATTCACCGTTTCTCAAAGGCACAGCAAGATAGCCTCTTGGCAGCCGTTGAAGAGGGCGTTGTAACTCTTGTAGGCGCAACTACCGAAAATCCATCGTTTGAAGTCATATCACCACTGCTCTCACGTTGCCAAGTATATGTACTCAAACCTCTCGAACATGCTGACCTTATTGCACTTACGCAGCATGTAATACAAACTGACGAAATACTAAGCAAACTCAACATACAACTCACCGAAGAGGCTGCCTTGGTACGCTACTCAGGTGGCGATGCTCGCAAACTACTCAATATCATTGAGTTAGTAGTAAATGCTCAAGCCGAACAAAGCGTAGTGATAATAGACGACAAACATGTTATCGACAACTTGCAACAAAGCCCAGCTATGTACGACAAAAATGGCGAGATGCACTACGACATCATCTCAGCATTCATCAAATCGATACGTGGCTCTGACCCCGATGCTGCAGTATATTGGTTGGCACGCATGATAGAGGGCGGCGAAGACCCTAAATTCATTGCTCGCCGGCTCGTCATCTCAGCTGCTGAAGATATAGGCTTAGCCAACCCCAATGCACTACTTATGGCCAATCAGGCTTTTGACGCAGTAAACAAAGTAGGTTGGCCTGAAGGTCGCATAATACTCTCTGAAGCAGCAATTTATTTGGCTACATCGCCCAAAAGCAACTCAGCCTACAACGCCATCAATGAAGCCCTCGACTTTGTAAAGCAAACAGGCAACTTGCCTGTGCCAATACACCTGCGCAACGCTCCTACAAAGCTTATGGAGAAACTCAACTATGGACGCGACTATATGTATGCTCACAACTATCCGGGGCACTTTGTTGTACAACAATATCTGCCCGACGAAATAGCTCATAAGCGTTTTTACGTTTCACAAGAAAATCCAGCCGAACAACGCAGCAACGAATTGCAACGTAGTAGATGGGGCGATTATAAAAAATAACAAGAAATAACAAGAAAAAAACTATGATAGAACAAATTCCGCAAATAAGACACACCGATAGTGGCAACTTCTTCGTATTTGCAGGCCCTTGTGTTATAGAAGGAGAAGAAATGGCTATGCGCATAGCCGAACACCTCACAAAAGTAACCGATCGCCTCAAAATACCCTTTGTTTTCAAAGGTTCATATCGCAAAGCCAACCGCTCACGCATCGACTCATTTAGTGGCATTGGCGATGAAAAAGCACTCAAAATATTGCGCAAAGTGAGCCAAACATTTGGCATTCCTACAGTTACCGACTTCCACTCAGCTGCCGAAGCTGCTATGGCTGCCGAATATGTCGACGTACTTCAAGTGCCAGCCTTCCTATGTAGGCAAACCGACATTCTTGTGGCAGCCGCCCAAACAGGCAAAGTAGTCAACATCAAAAAAGGGCAATTTCTTGCACCAGAATCAATGGAACACGCAGTGCGCAAAGTGCGCGACTCAGGCAACGACAAAGTCATCATCACCGACCGAGGCACTATGTTTGGCTACTACGACCTTGTCATCGACTATCGTGGCATACCAGTCATGCAACAACAAGCCCCTGTAGTGCTCGACATCACCCACTCACTGCAGCAACCCAATCAGGCGTCAGGCGTAACAGGTGGCAAACCAGCACTCATCGAAACAGTGGCACGTGCAGGCGTAGCTGTTGGTGTCGACGGACTATTCCTCGAAACCCATTTCGACCCCAAAAATGCCAAGTCTGACGGAGCAAATATGCTCGACTTAGCTCTATTTGAGCAACTTATGGAACATTTAGTAGCTATAAAACAAACAATAAATAAATTTTGATAATTCATCAAATACTATGAAACTAAAACATCTATTTGCATTATCACTTATAGCCCTTGCAGCCTGCAACAATGGCAACAGCTATCAGATTGTGTGTGAAGTACCTGCCGACATAGAATTGGCAGATAGCACTTGGGCTTACATTTGTACCTACGAAGCTGGCACTCGCGACAGAGTTTATACTGATTCAGCTTTGGTTGTGAACAACAAAGTGTCTATTAGTGGCAACATCGAAGGCTCTGAAGTACGCCGATTTGAAGTTGGATACAAAACAAAATTATATGCCAACTTCATCTTGGAAAAAGGCACTATCATTATCGATATCGAAAAGAAAAATGCCACAAACACTCCACTCAACGATGCCCTTGTAGCATGCCAAACAGCCGTTGACTCAGTAGAAAAAGTAGCACAAAACCTCTACGAAGAGGTAGCACAAGACTCTACCCTATCTGACGATGACCGAAATGAAAAATTTGCCACAATATTTAGCCAATACAACAACAACGTATTGGATATAGCACACGCCATACTCAAAGACAACACCAACAATGCACTTGGGCGCTTCGTATTTTGGCAAAACATAGCCTATAGCGATGGCATGACACCAGATGCTTATAAGCAAGAATTAGCCCAAGCTGGCGAATACATTGCCACCTTCGGACCAATAAAAGGCATCACCAAACGCTACGAAGCACTTGATGCTACACAGCCCGGCACTCACTTTGTCGACTTCGCCATACCTCATGGCAATATCGACGGCTCAGAAGCAAAACTATCAGACTATGTAGGCAAAGGCAAATTGATACTTGTTGATATGTGGGCAAGTTGGTGTCCGCCATGCCGTGCTGCAATGCCATACATTCGTGCCGTATATGACAAATATGCGGGTGACAAATTTGACGTAGTAAGCGTAGCCGTTTGGGACGAGCGTCAGCACAGCATCAATGCAGTACCGCAACTTGGCATGACGTGGAATCAAATATACGAAGCCGAAAGCATACCAACCGAACTTTATGGCGTCAACGGAATTCCACACCTAATGCTCATCGGTCCAGATGGCACTATAATAGCTCGTGGATTAAGTGATAAAGTGCTTGATCTTTGGGTAAGTTCAGAATTGAAAAAAATGGAATAAAAAACCATTTACTCAAGTTTTGCAAATAAAGCAGCCCCGAAGGAGCAAAAGATTATAGGCAGGTGATAGAGCGTAGCGAAACCACTGCTAATCAAGTATTTCTCACATCATTAGCCCTGAAGAGGCGAAAGACTTAACACAAAGCAATAGCAATTCTTTCGCCACTTCGGGGCTTATTTTCTGCGATTTTCACTTGCGAAACTTGAAAACCATTTATCAATTTATCACTATCTTTGTAAGATATAAATTTTTACGCCATGAATCCATTCAGCAGCCGCCGCTATCCTGTTGGCATACAGACATTTAGAAGAATAATCAATGAAAATCTTGTCTATGTTGACAAGACCGACCTTGTATGGAAATTGGCGCACTATTCGCCATTTGTATTTCTCAGTCGTCCGCGCCGC
>CAJONN010000005.1 GCA_905235955.1 uncultured Marinilabiliaceae bacterium | reverse complement strand
AGATAATTTTTAGCGGAGTGGCAACAGCGACGAGTTCTTTTTGTTACTTTTTCTTGCGGAAAGAAAAAGTAAAAGACTAATGAAAAAGCTGTGTTTGAAAATTTGTTTGTAGTACATTTTTACTTGCGAAACTTAAATATTATTTTTGTAGGCTATGAACCAACAAATACAAACATACCATGTACCCGTATTGCTACAGCAGTCGGTTGATGGGCTCAACATAAAACCCAATGGCACATACGTCGACCTTACTTTTGGCGGTGGCGGACATTCGCGCGAAATATTGCGCAGGCTCGGTCCTGATGGTCGGCTGATAGCATTCGACCAAGATGAGCAAGCGTATGCCAATCGTCCTGACGATGACCGACTTATCTTTGTGCGTCACAACTTTCGATATATAGCTCATTTTTTGCACTATATGGACATTGAGCAAGTAGATGGTGTGTTGGGCGACTTAGGTGTGTCAAGTCATCACTTCGATGCACCAGAGCGTGGCTTCTCCTTTCGTTTTGATGCACCACTCGACATGCGTATGGGACAAGGTATGATGCGCACTGCAGCTGACTTAGTCAACACATACGATGAAAAGCAACTTGCGCAAGTATTATCAGAATATGGTGAGATAAAACAAGCCGCAAAACTTGCAAGGCTACTTTGTACTAGTCGCAGTAGCAAACCTATTACCACCACCTTTGAGTTGCGTGACATTGTGGTTTCGACAGTTATTCCGCCAGAACAAAACAAACTACTTACCAAAGTTTTTCAGGCATTGCGCATAGAGGTGAACGGCGAAATGGATGCACTGCGCGAAATGCTTGGGCACATGCCACAAATAATAAAAAAAGGTGGGCGACTTAGTGTGATAGCTTATCATAGCTTAGAAGATAGAATGGTGAAAAACCTCATAAAGAGTGGCGACCCAATGAAGGCCGAACCCGACAAAGATAGCATCTACGGACACGCTGAAGTGCCTTTTAGTGCGCTGAGCCGCAAGCCCATAGTGCCCACCGCTGAAGAAATTGAAGCAAATAGCCGAGCCCGAAGTGCAAAACTTAGGATAGCTACAAAAGATTAGTTGTTAATTTACAGACATATGCAAGACAAAGAGAAGAAAAGATCGAAATGGATTGACATTGTCAATGGTCGATACAATATTATGGGTATTGCATCGCCACAATATGTAGCTTTTTGCATATTGCTCATCATTATTTACATTACACACAACAACAGTGTAGAGCGCGACTTAGACCGTGTGGCAAAACTTAAAACAGAAATCAAAGGACTTAGATATCAGTCGATAACATTGTCGTCAGAACTAATGAATATGAGCAAACAAAGTGAAGTGGCACGTCGCACCAATGCTGAAGGATTACAACTATACGAACTTACTGAGCCACCTCGCATAATTGTGAAGTAACCATACACACCTCTCTCTCTTGAATGTATGAAAGACAATAGAAAAAGCATATTTCATAGGTCGTTTGCTTGTGGCTTGTTCATTTTTATTATCTATGTTGGAGTAGTTGTAGCTGCCCTACGACTCAAAATATTTGAAGGTGACGAATATTCGCAAAAGCTAAATAGCACAATGCGTTCAGATAAAGCCATACCAGCCATTAGGGGCGAGATTTTGGCAAAAGATGGACGCACATTGGCATGTTCAGTGCCACAATATACTATACAAATAGACCCTTGTGCCAGTTCTGATGAGGTGTTTAATGCCAATATCAATGAACTTGGGCGATGCTTATCGATGCTCTACAAAGATAATAGCGGAGAATATTACGCCAACTTAATAAAAGACCATAGGCGCAGAGGAAAACAATTTTTGCGCATTAATAGCAAAAAAATAAACTACAATCAGCTACAGCAAGTGCGCGAATTTCCAATATTCAAACTTGGGCGATTCAAGGGCGGTTTTATGTACGAAGAAAACGATCATCGTGCAATGCCATTTGGCACATTAGCAGCACGCACTATTGGTAGAATAGCAGGCGGAATGGCCGGACTAGAGCAAACCTACAACGATGTGCTCAAAGGACACAACGGTGTAAGCAGTAGCGTCAGAATAGGCAATAGGTGGGTCGACAGAGAAATAACGCCACCTGAAGACGGTCGAAGCATACTCACAACCATTGATGTCGACATACAAGATGTGGCTGAAAACTCGCTCCTCAACCAGTTACAAAAGCAAAACGCAGACCATGGTGTAGCCATCTTGATGGAGGTGAAAACAGGTGCCGTGCGCGCCATTGTCAACCTACATAAGCAAGGCGACACATACGTAGAAGACCGCAACTATGCTATAAGCGAGCTCAAAGACCCCGGTTCTACCTTCAAACTTGCTACACTCATGGCATGCCTCGAAGATGGTAAAATAACCGATGTAGACAAAGATACAATCAACATATTTGATGGCGAATATCGCATCTACGACCGCATTATGCGCGATTCGCACCGCGAGCCCAATCCAATAGTGTCAGTCACCAAAGCCTTCAAAGTGTCATCTAACATAGCCTTTGCACGCTTAGCACTCAAGCACTATGGCAACGATCCGCAACGCTTCATCGACCGGCTACGCGACCTTGGCGTGTGCGACTCGCTTGGCATCGACCTCAAAGGCGAAGGCGCTACTTATCTCAAAAATGTATCAGACAAAACATGGTCAGGCATATCGTTGCCATGGATTTCGATAGGCTACGAAGTACTCATCACGCCACTGCATTTGCTCTCGCTCTACAACGCAGTGGCAAACAATGGCACTATGATGCGCCCTATGTTTGTAGAGGGCATAGTAGACCACGGCGAAGTAGTAGAACGTATGCGCCCAAAAGTTTTGCGCAACTCAATAGCCTCGCGTAGCACCATCAAAACAGTGCAAAAACTGCTTGAAGGCGTTGTGAAAGAAGGTACTGCACGCAACATTAGCGACACCAAGGGATATTCTATTGCTGGCAAGACAGGTACAGCACAAGTAGCTTTTCAAGATAAAGGATATTCGCACAATGGCGAGAGAAAATATCTGGCATCGTTTGCAGGTTATTTTCCTGCCGATGAACCACTCTACAGCTGCATAGTGATGGTTTATGGACCGTCAAAAGATGTATATTATGGCAATGTTGTGGCAGGTACGGTAGTGAAAGCCATAGCCGATAGAGTTTATGCCTCGGCATGCCGAATGGGCAATGTTGAAAGCAATGCACAACAAGAACAAGCTCGGAACTATCCATCATCGAAGGGTGGACGACTCAAAGATGTAAAGCGTGTATTGTCAGACCTCAATATAAAATGTAGCTCTGATGTAGGTACAACATGGGTATCGACTCAGGCACAAGAGAATGGCATTAGGCTTACACCACGCCCAGCAGTTGACGGACTAATGCCCGATGTTCGTGGTATGGGAGCCGCCGACGCTGTAAGCATACTTGAAGAGAGAGGACTAAAAGTAATACTGAGCGGATATGGGCACGTAGTGTCGCAGTCGATACCGCAAGGTACGTCATACGTCAGAGGCTCTACTGTAGTAATAGAATTAAGAAATAGCTAACATTTTTTTTAGAACGATAATTATGGCAAAAACAATAGCAGAAATAGTATCAGAACTTACTGATATCTCAATAATAGGTAATGCTCAGAGCGAAGTGACAAGCGTAGAACTTGATAGTCGCAAATGTCAAAAAGGTAGTTTGTTTGTAGCACAAAAAGGTGTTGCAGCAGACGGACACAACTTCATACCAAAAGTATTTGAGCAAGGCTGTCGTGCAGTACTATGCGAAGTAGCACCAACACAATATCCTGCCGATGCCGTAGTAGTAGTTTGTCCTGATACGCATGTGGCACTTGGAATAGTGGCATCAGCATTTTACAATCATCCTTCGCGCCAGCTCAAACTTGTAGGCGTAACTGGTACCAATGGCAAGACAACAACAGCTACACTCCTCTACAGACTCATGATGAAGCTTGGACACAAAGCAGGCTTGTTTTCTACAGTGGCAAACTACATAGGTACAGAGAAAGAAGACGCAAAGCAAACAACGCCAGACTCTGTTACACTCAACAAAAAAATGAGCGAAATGGTGAGCCAAGGTTGCGAATATTGCTTTATGGAAGTAAGTTCGCATAGCGTTGTGCAACATCGTATTAGTGGTTTGGATTTCGACGGAGCCATATTCTCAAACATCACGCACGACCACCTCGACTACCACAAAACATTCGACAACTACATCAATGCCAAAAAGGCCTTCTTTGATAACCTTAAAAAAGAGGCATTTGCCATCACCAACATTGATGATAAAAATGGCCTGAAGATGCTTCAAAACACCAAGGCTACTAAAAAAACATATTCGCTTCGCACTTTGGCCGACTTCAAAGCACGCATAGTAGAGCACTCATTTGAAGGTATGCTAATAGACTTTGATGGCACAGAAGCCTTTATGCAATTTGTAGGTAAATTCAACGCCTACAACCTACTTGGCATCTATGCCGCTGCCGTAAGTTTGGGATTTAGCAAAGATGAGGTGCTTGTAGCTCTTAGCTCACTCACACCCGTCGATGGACGCTTTGAAACCATACGTTCAGCCGATGGGCGAACAGCTATTGTAGATTATGCTCACACGCCCGATGCACTTATGAACGTCATCTCAACCATCAACGACATACGTAAGCCAGAGCAAAAACTCATCTGCGTTGTAGGTTGTGGTGGCGACCGTGACAAAACTAAACGTCCTGAAATGGCACGCGAAGCAGTTAATGGCAGCACGCAAGTGGTGCTCACCAGCGACAACCCTCGTTCTGAAGAGCCTGAGCAAATACTGGCAGATATGAAAGCAGGTTTGACATCCGACGATATGCGCAAAACGCTTGTTATAGCTGACCGCCACGAAGCTATTCGCACTGCACTTACATTGGCACAAAAGGGTGATATAGTGCTCATTGCTGGCAAAGGACATGAACCTTATCAGGAAATAAAAGGTGTAAAACATCATTTTGACGACCGTGAAGAGGTGAGAACATTCTTCGGATTGTAAAATATAAAAATGTGATAAAATTCATATATAGAAATTTAGAGCACTTTTTTTTATTGATAAATACTTTTAGCGAGCTATCTTTGCACTTATAGTTTGCTCATAGTAGCAATTTTTATAGTGAGAATGGGGTGTTTTTGTGTGAAAAACTCCCCAACTTAATGAATATAAGCATGTTATACTATTTATTTCAGTACCTCAAAGAGTTGGGTGTGCCGGGTGCTGGTGTGTTTCAGTACATATCGTTTAGGGCCGGACTCTCAGTAGTAGTGGCGCTTATTATGGCCACAGTTATTGGCAGAAGAATAATACATCAGCTTCAGAAACAGCAGATAGGCGAGATAGTGCGCGACCTTGGTTTGGAAGGTCAGCTACAGAAAAAAGGCACTCCGACAATGGGCGGTATCATCATTATAGCATCAATATTGTTGCCCGTATTGCTATTCAACAAACTTGACAATATTTATGTTGTACTGATGCTTGTAGCTACCATTTGGCTTGGTGCTATAGGCTTTATTGACGATTATATCAAAGTATTCAAGAAGGATAAAGAGGGACTTGCAGGTAGGTTCAAAATAGTAGGGCAAGTTGGTATAGGCGTTATAGTAGTTACAGCCATGTTTTACAATGGCGATGTTATAGTTCGTGAAAAGACATCGGTAGAGGTAGTTACAGAAAATGTAGGCTCTGATACGCATGACATAATCGAAATCAAGTCGCACGATGTCAAAGCACCAATCACATCAGTGCCATTCTTCAAAAACAACAAATTTGATTATCGCACACCATTTTATTGGGCTGGCAAATGGCAAAATGCTTTGGGTTGGATATTCTATGCACTTATAATCATCTTTGTGATAACAGCAGTGAGCAATGGCGCAAACATGACCGACGGACTTGACGGATTGGCGGCAGGTGTGTCGGCAATCATAGGTACAGCGTTGGGTATATTTGCATATCTGTCGAGCCATACTGAATATGCTAACTATCTCAATATTATGTATATACCCAATTCGTCAGAGCTTGTTATCTACATAGCAGCGTTTATTGGTGCAACAATAGGTTTCTTGTGGTACAACTCATATCCAGCGCAAGTGTTTATGGGCGATACGGGCAGCCTTACATTGGGTGGCATCATAGGTCTATTTGCCATATTGATACGCATCGAATTGCTTTTGCCCATATTGTGTGGCATCTTCTTCGTTGAGAATTTGTCGGTAATGATACAGGTGGGATATTTCAAATATACAAAGAAAAAATATGGCGAGGGTAGACGCATATTCCGCATGGCACCCTTGCACCATCATTATCAGAAGAAAGGATATGTTGAGCCTAAGATAGTTACACGTTTTTGGCTCATAGGAATAATATTGGCCATATTTACTATTGTAACTCTCAAGATACGATAAAACAATGGAAAAACTAATAATATTAGGTGGTGGCGAAAGTGGCGTAGGAGCAGCATTGCTTGGCAAGGCAAAGGGCTTCGACGTCTTTTTGTCAGATAGTGGGAAACTTAGCGATGCTCACAAGCAAGAGCTTGAACAATTTGGCATCAGATACGAAGAGGGTAAGCACACCGAGGAGCTAATACTTTCGGCAACTGAAGTGGTGAAGAGCCCCGGCATACCAGAAAAAGCTCCAATAGTAAAAGCATTGCGCGCCAAGGGTATAAACATTATCTCAGAAATAGAGTTTGCAGGTCGATATACCAATGCTCGCACCATTTGCATTACAGGTGCTAATGGCAAAACTACTACAACTCTCCTGACGCATCATCTTTTGCGCTCGGCAGGCTACAAAGCAGAATTGGCTGGCAACGTTGGCACAAGCTTGGCAAGGCAAATAGCTGCAGGCAATCAGGCCGACTGGTATGTTATTGAGCTTAGTAGTTTTCAGCTCGATGGCATGTATGACTTCAAGGCCGATATTGCAATACTCACAAACATTACGCCTGACCATTTAGACCGATACGAATATAAATTTGAAAATTATATTCGTTCAAAATTCAGAATAACACAAAATCAAACGCCATCAGAAACTATCATACTGAATGCTGATGACCCCGTAACTACTGAGTGGTTGCCACAGATGCAGTTTGATGGCAATAGACTATTTGTTTCTACACACAACAACACATCGGCAGCCTACACAAGCAATGGCATTTTGCACGTAAAGGCTACTGATAAAAATAACTTGCAATTTGCTGCTGATAAGCTCACAATCAAAGGTTTGCACAATATTTACAATGCAATGCAAGCCTGTTTGGCAGCTCAACTTGCTGGTCTTACTGATGAACAAATAGCCAATGCACTTACAACCTTTGTCAATGCATCGCATAGGCTCGAATATGTTGCTACAGTTGATGGCGTTGATTACATCGATGACTCAAAAGCAACCAACGTTGACTCTGCTTGGTATGCACTTGAATGCCAGCAGAAACCTGTAGTGTGGATAGCTGGTGGCACCGATAAAGGCAACGACTACTCTACGCTCAACGACTTAGTCAAGAGCAAGGTGAAAGCTCTTGTATGTTTGGGCATCGACAATGCTAAGCTCATCAAAGCCTACACGGGCATAGTGCCACAAATAGTTGAGGCGCGTAGCATGGAGCAGTGTATAGCTCAGTGTCATCAGTTGGCTCAGAGTGGCGATGTGGTTTTACTCTCGCCTTGCTGTGCGAGCTTTGATCTCTTCAAGAGCTATGTGCACCGTGGCAATCTGTTCAAAGAGAGCGTGTTGCAACTCAAAAAATGATAAAAAAGACGAATTGCATATAGATATTGATGAAAGAGTTGCTAAAAAAATATTACCAAGGCGACAAATATATGTGGACATTTATATGGTTCCTCGTTGTAGCGTCGTTGGTGTCAGTATATAGCGCCTCTACAGCGTTGGCATATATAAGGCACAATGGCGATATTACCGGAACAATAATGCGCCACGTAGTATGTTTGCTGTTAGGTGTATTGTCAATATTGGTATGTAGCAATATTCGCCCAAAGGTGTTCTATACATTTGCCGACATTGGTGTGCTGATGGGTCTTTTGTCAGTTGTATTGGTGCTTTTTGTTGGCTCTCAGACCAATGGCTCGGCGCGTTGGTTTAAATTGGGCGGTGGTATCACCATACAACCATCAGAATTTGCCAAGATAGCACTTGTTATCTATGTAGCAAAGCAGCTTGCCATCAACTTTGACGATCCCAACAAGAGTTTGCGCAAAATATTTCTGTGGTCGGCAGGTATTGTTGGTTTCATTGCAGCCGAAAATCTATCAACGGCATTGCTCATAGTCTTCACCATAGGTTTTATGCTCTTTATCGGACATGTATCGCTCAAGTGGCTTGGCATCATATCATCAGCTGCAGTAGGACTTTTGGTGCTTATACTTATATTTGCGCCATTGCTCAAAAATACGCCACTTTCACGTGCTAATACGTGGGTAGCGCGCATAGAGCGATTCTGTAACGACGATGATGAAAATGACGACAAAAATTCGCAAGCCATACAGTCGAAAATGGCAGTAGCTACGGGCGGATTGGTTGGCGTAGGTGCAGGCAATAGCAAAATGAAAAACTTCTTGCCAATGGCATTTAGCGATTTTATTTTTGCTATAATACTCGAAGAATATGGAATTTGGGGTGGTGCTTTGGTTATCTTGGCATATATCGGACTTTTGTCGCGTGCCATAGTCATATCAAAGTCGTGCGTCAAAGTTTTTCATATATATACATTGCTTGGTTTAGTTATAATGATTACCTTGCAAGCTGCAATAAATATGTGTGTAGCTGTAGGTATTTTGCCCGTAACAGGTCAGACATTGCCAATGATAAGCATGGGTGGCTCATCGTCAATGTTTATAGGTTGTGCACTCGGTCTGATGTTGTCAATTTCGGCCGAAGTGAAACGCGAAGTAGTATCAGTCGAGGCTAAACCAGTGGCAAGCACACCCACAACTAAAGAAGATTATGATGACGATACCACCGACTTTGATGCTGAAGCTAAGTAGTTGGTATTGAACGAAAAACGCTAAAAATATAAGCAATATGCGAGTAATAATAAGTGGTGGAGGAACAGGCGGACATATTTTCCCCGCCATATCGATAGCCAATGCTCTCAAAGAGGCTGACCCATCAGTAGAGATACTATTTGTTGGCGCCAAAGGCAAAATGGAGATGGAAAAAGTGCCAGCAGCAGGCTACAAAATAGTAGGTTTGCCAGTGGCTGGTTTTCATCGTCAGATCAACGTCAGAAACATTTGCCGCAATACATTATTCCCATTTCGTTTGTTGGGTAGCATGGTGAAAGCAGGCTCTATAGTGCGCAACTTCAAGCCCGATGTGGCTGTAGGTGTGGGCGGATATGCGAGCGGACCAGTGCTGCAGCGTGCTGCCAAAGCTGGTGTGCCATGTTTGGTGCAAGAGCAAAATTCATATCCGGGTGTTACCAATAAAATTTTGGCTGCTGAAGCCAAGAAAATATGTGTAGCTTATCCAAACATGGAACGTTTCTTCCCTGTCGAAAAGATAATAATGACGGGCAACCCTGTGCGTCAGTCGCTACTTGCACCAATCAACCGTGCCGAAGCACTCAAATTTTTTGGCCTTGAAGACAACAACAACCCAATAGTGCTAATAATAGGTGGAAGCCTTGGCGCTCGCTCTATCAACAACGGCATACGCACCACACTTGACCAATTACCTGACAATGTGCAGCTACTTTGGCAAACAGGCAAAATATATTTTGACGAAATAAAAGCCGAACTCGATCAAAATCCGCGTGCCAACGTCAGAGCCTTTGACTTTATCAAGCGTATGGACTATGCTTTTGCCATTGCTGACCTCGTTATCTCGCGTGCCGGAGCCAGCAGCATATCAGAACTTGCGCTACTTGGCAAACCATCAATCTTAGTGCCATCGCCCAACGTGAGCGAAGACCACCAAACCAAAAATGCAATGGCTATGGTGAGAGAAGGTGCTGCACTTATGGTTCGCGATGCTGAAACCAATACATTGATAGCTAATAGCATCGAAATACTCAACGAAAAAGAAAAATTGATTCAACTTGGCGTTAATATACGTAAATTTGCACGTCCCAACGCAGCTTCTGATATTGCTCGTGAAGTAATAGCATTAGCAACAAAAGGGTAGTCATATTAATTATGTCGAGGCGATTTTTGACTTTTATTTGAATAAAAAAAGGCTGATAAACTTGAAGTTTTTTACCGAATAAAAGCAAAAAACGACTGAAACAAAAATTGATAGAATATCCCTAAAAACAAGTGAAATACAAAATAAAATTATGTCAGACTTTAAAAACATATATTTTGTTGGCATAGGTGGCATCGGAATGAGCGCATTGGCTCGCCACTTCAAAGCTTTGGGCTACAACGTGGCTGGCTATGATCGTACCCCTACCAAACTTACCAACGAAATAGAATCAGAGGGTATCAGCATTACTTTTGATGACAATGTAGAGTCTGTTCAGCCTATTTTCCGTGATAAAGAACAAACCAAAGTAGTCTTTACACCAGCCATTCCTGCTGATAACAACATACTCACATTCTTCCGCAACGGAGGTTTCGATGTTGTCAAACGCTCGGCAATGCTTGGTCAGCTTACTTCGCAAGCCGATGCTATTTGCATTGCAGGCACACACGGCAAAACAACCACATCTACACTTGTTGCACACATACTTAGGCAGTCAGAGTTTGGTTGCTCAGCATTTTTGGGTGGAATATCAAACAACTATGGCACCAACTATTGGAGCAACACCAACTCCAACTTTGTAGTTACTGAAGCTGATGAATACGACCGTTCGTTTCTGACGCTTCATCCCTATATATCGCTCATCACCGCTATGGATGCTGATCATCTCGACGTCTATGGCACCAAAGATGAGGTAGTGAAAGCCTTCAAGCAATATGCCTCACAAACCACAGTTGGTGGCTCACTCGTATGCAAATTGGGCTTGCCTATAAGTGAGCAAGATATTGATGAAGACGTAGAACTATTCACCTATTCGGCTACCGATACTAAGGCCGACTTTTATGCATTTGGCATTCACCTGAGTGCCGACCGCTATCATTTTTCTATATCAACGCCATTTGGCATAGTGCGCGATGTGATGCTCGGACTGCCCGGTAGGCACAATGTAGAAAATGCCGTAGCAGCTGTAGCACTCGCAATGCTTGCTGGTGCCAACGAAGATGATGTACGCACTGCACTTCGCACATTTACGGGCAATCGTCGCCGATTCCAATATCACATCGAAGAGAAAAACTTTGTGCTCATTGACGATTATGCTCATCATCCAGCAGAGATAAGCACTATGCTCACATCGGTGCGCGAGATGTATGATAAACGCAAAATAACTGTAGTTTTTCAGCCACACCTTTACACTCGTACGCGCGATTTTGCTCCAGAGTTTGCTAAAGCACTATCGTTGGCCGATCGTATATTGCTCCTCGATATCTATCCGGCTCGCGAACTGCCTATCGAAGGCGTTAACAGTCAGATGCTTGCCAATCTCATGCCTAATGCCGATGTGCAACTCACAACCAAACAAACACTCATAGCTGATATATTACAGCGCCCACTCGATGTGCTTGTGATGATGGGAGCTGGAAATATTGACGCAATGGTGCCTGAAGTAGAAAAAGAACTTCGTCAAGTGATTGATAAGCAATAATATACATTGGTTATGGCTAAAGTACAGAAACATACAACTCCGATGTGGAAACGAGTGCTACATCTCCTGATATGGGTGGTAGTTTTGGCATATTTCCCCATCATGATGTCGTTTGTTTCTGCAGAAAAAGCTGATGCCGAATGCCAAAGTGTAGTAGCCGAAATAGACAACTTATCTGACGATGTGATGATAACGCGTCGTGCCCTTGAAGATAAGGTAAAACACGCATGGCCAGCCTTAGCTGGTACCAAACTCAATGATCTTAACCTCTATGAAATGGAGCGCGAGATAGAGCAATCGGCAGTAGTAAAGAAATGCCAAATGTATACCACACCGGGAGGCGTATTGCATGTAAGTGTATTGCAGCGCGAACCAATAATGCACGTCTTTGGTACATCAGAGTCGTATTATATGGATAGCGAAAAATACAAAATGAAAGTTCAGCCCGATGTTAGAGCCAACACAGTAGTGGTGAGTGGCAACATAGACAACAACGTCGACGAACTGATAAAACTATGCTTGTATATCAGAGCCGACAAATTTTGGCGCGCACAAATAGAACAAATATACGTTACTGCAAAGCACGAATTTATACTCATACCGCGTGTGGGTGATCATGTTATAGAATTTGGCACAACCGAACGAATGGAAGAAAAATTCGATAACCTATTTACACTATATAAAAAAGGTTGGAAGCCTAAAGAGTGGAACTTGTATAACCGCATTTGTATGAAGTACAAAGGTCAGATTATTTGCACCAAAAGAAATTAAAGCAGCATTATGGATAAAGATAATAAATCTACAATTATAGTAACTTTCGATATAGGCACAGAATCGACAAGCGTAATAATGGGCGTGGCAGATAGCACCAGTACATTTGGTGTCAATGTTATCTACCAAGAGACATTGCCATCGAGGGGCGTAGCGTATGGCATAGTTGCCAATCCGTTCGAATTCTCTGTTATAGCCAATAAGTTATGGGACAATGTGAAGCGTCAAATAAAAAAGGCTAGCAAAATTGTTATTGTGGCAAATGTTGGTGCACTATCTTATCGCTACGTAGAAAAACGCCAACAGATGGACTTGCCCAACCGCCCCATAGATGTTGCTATTATTGACGAACTAAGGCGTAGAGCTGAAAATGATATTTATATTGAGGACACAGAAGAGAAGAGTCGTTTTCTTGATTTAGGGTACTCTGTTGATAGCGGTAAGTTTACTCCATCAGTATTAAATCTCAATGGCAGTCGGATCGAAGCCAGATATTATGCGTGCTACGTGCGCAAAAGCGATATAGAAAACATCAACAAATCGTTGCCCAGACAAAATAGTGTATCAAAAACATATACCAGTGCTTCGGCCAAAGGCGCATTGTATATTGGCAATGAAGAGAAAAACAACATAGTTGCATTAGTTGACTTGGGCGCAGGTACCACCAATGTAGCTATCTTTGGCAATGGCGTACTCACATTCGAGCGTTCACTGCCTTTTGGCTCAGCCACCATCACATCTGATATTGTGCAAGGTTTGAATGTAACAACTGCTCAAGCAGAGTGGCTCAAGCAAACTTATGGCTTACAAGCCAAAGAAAAGATACGCAACAGAAATAATATTGAGCAACGCTACATCATCTTGAAAGATGGTGATGATGAGATAAAAATAGACATAGATAAATATGATTTTGTTGCACGTGCACGTGTAGAGGAAATAGCCACTTATGTTGGTTCGCTTTTGGTACAATCGCGTTTCAACAATAGCATATCGTATGTTATGCTCGTTGGAGGCGGTGCCGAACTACAAGGCATAGGCAAGCTGTTTGAAAATAGCATAGACCACCCAGTGCGTATACCACAATTGCCCGGCAATCTTAGCAACGAAATATCACCTAAGCTCGCTGGCGCATATGGTATGCTGATACTCTATGTTCGTGAAACCGAGGAGGCTGACCTCTTTACACCACAAACCAACACAGAGTCGCACGTACCACTGCCTCTTGAAACCGAACCTATCAACCAGCCCGAACCTACACCCGAACCTGCAAAAGCACCAGAAGCAGAACCTCAGAAAAAGAAAAATAAAGGTCTTTTGTCAAGTTTTGCTGATAAGGTGAAAACAATAAGTGAAAAACTTGGTGACGGATCGTTGCTGGAAGAAGAAAAGTGAAATAAATCCAAATAGGAAAAATCGAATATAAGCACAAACATTATGGAAGACTCGAGAATTGATTTTAGCAATTCTGTGCAAGACTTGCAGTCAGAACTTACATCTATAATTAGAGTTATAGGTGTAGGTGGTGCAGGTGGTAGCGCAGTGAAAAATATGATAGAGATTGGCATCGAAGGTGTCAACTATATCGTAGCCAATACCGATAAGCAGGCACTCGACCAAAATCCTGCTCCAATCAAAGTACAACTCGGTCCGTCGATAACCAAAGGACTTGGTTGTGGTTGTGTTCCTCAAAAAGGAAAAGAATGTGCTATAGAGTCTATTGAAGAGATAAAAGCTGTGTTGCAAGGGGCTGAAATGCTTTTTGTTACGGCAGGTATGGGCGGCGGTACTGGCACTGGCGCTGCTCCTATTATAGCCAAAACAGCTAAAGATATGGGCATACTAACCATAGGTATCGTATCAATACCATACAAACGCGAACAACCTAAAAAAATAAAAGCAGCCATCGAAGGTGTAAAAGAGATGGAAGCAAGCTCTGACGCAGTGCTTGTAGTCAACAACGAACGCCTACACGACATCTATGGCGACCTTCCACACCGCAAAGCACTCAAATGTGCCGATGGCGTTTTGGCTACCGCAACCAAAAGCTTGGCAGAAATCATAACAGTATACGGCGATAGCAACGTCGACTTTGCCGATGTAAGTAGCGCACTCAAAGATAGTGGCGTAGCACTTATTGGCACAGGCACAGCACGTGGCGAAGATAGAGCCGTAGAAGCAGTAAAAAATGCCATAACATCGCCATTGCTCAACAACAACGACATACGTGGCTCGCACTGGGTTTTGGTCAACATTTTCAGCAGCGAAGAACACGAAATGCTTGAAAGCGAATTTGACAAAATAATGGGCTATGTGAGCAACATTGCTGGTGGCAACGAAGAAAACTTTGCAGTGAAATATGGCACAGGCATTGATGAGAGCTTGGGCGACGAACTGCGTGTAACCATTGTTGCTGCAGGCTTCTCTGATAGCATATTCAATGAAAATACGCAAAAAGAAGATATGCTTGTAGTTGACATCAACGAACCAGAAAATGATGAAGATGAAGCTGCGAGCAGAAAAGTGATTGATCTTACCGATGCTGATGAAACCGCCAATGCAGAGAAAAAAATCATAGCACAACTTTACGATAACGTTCGCAGTAGTGTAGTACAAGAAGAGACCTATGACACACGTATGTTGGCGGCACCACAAATATTGCCATACGAGCAATTGCTAAATAAAGGTATATTGCAAACCATTGAAAATGTTCCGGCATATCAGCGCAGAGCAGCAAAATAACAACTAAAAAACAACATCAAAACATAAATAATCATGAGTTTGTTTGATCAAATAAGCAAAGAGATAATGGCAGCCATGAAGGCTCATGACCAAGTACGCTTGGAAGCGCTTAGAGGTGCCAAAAAAGAACTTTTGGAAGCTAAAACAGCTAAACCACAAGGCGAAGAACTGTCAGATGACGAAGCCATAAAAGTGCTCAAAAAAATGGTAAAACAGCGCAAAGATGCTGCACAAATATTTGTTGGTCAGGGCCGTCAGGACTTGGCTGATGGCGAGTTGCAACAAGCATCGGTGCTTGAAACATATTTGCCTGCAGCCCTCACACCAGAGCAGCTTGAAGCCGCTGTGAAAGATATTATAGCACAGAGCGGTGCTACCAGCATCAAAGAGATGGGTAAAGTAATGGGCTTAGCCAATAAAGCCTTAGCTGGTAAAGCCGATGGCAAAGAAATATCAGATTGTGTGAAGAAACTTTTGGCATAAAAGCCTCATTCTGAAATTTATAAACAAAACAAGAGATGCCCATTCTACAACAAAAGATAGGGTATCTCTCTGTTTTTTATCAAAAAATGAAAAATCTGGTAGCCGACATAGGCAATACTTGCGCTAAACTTGCTATATATGCTGATATGCAGATACTTAGCGATGTAGTTGTGGCATCGCATGAGCAAATGGCAACAGCGGCAATAGCGTTATGCAAGCAGCACAATGTAGAGCGAGGCATCTACTCATCAGTAGCAGCAGCCAACATCTGTGAAAACTTTGCTTCGGCAATGAATAGTGCTCATTTGCAGCTCAAACCACTCACCGCCAACTTGCAAATGCCATTTAGCATAGCCTACCAAACGCCTCAAACGCTTGGTGCCGACCGATTAGCTGCTGTGGCGGGTGCCGTGTCGCAATTCCCACATCAGAATCTACTTATAATAGATGCTGGCACAGCCATAACGTATGAATATGTGTCAGAAAATGGAACATATTTGGGTGGCAACATATCGCCAGGCATCAACATACGCTTCAAAGCACTCAACCTCCTTACCGGCAAATTGCCTATCTCTGATGCATCGCACTACAACAGCCCAATAGGGCAGAGCACACTGAGTGCTATAGCAGCTGGCGTGTTGCGTGGTGTGCAGCACGAGGTAAATGGCGTGATAGATGATTTTTTGGGAACAGAACAAAATAATAGAGCAATAATCTTGACAGGTGGCGATTATAAATATTTGGCATTAAAGGTTAAAAGTTGTATCTTTGCGCGTCCAAATATAGTCATGGATGGAATAGCAAAGCTATGTATGATGAATTTTGGCACATAATTTGGAAAGTCAACTGATGAAGGAACGCATACGCAATGTTATGCTACCTGTTTTTTTAGTTAAAAGAAGTAAAACACACAAAAACGAATAGACAATGAAAAAAATTGTATTGGCGGCTTCGATGTTTATAGCCACTGCAACGACATTTGCTCAGAAAGGTGTAGAAGACGGCTCGAAATATGGACATGGTGAAGATAGTGTACGCTGTATAATGAACTTGGTTCAGTATGATGATGCCGTAAAAGCAAAAGATTATAAAGGTGCATACGAGCCTTGGACCATAGTATTCAACGAGTGTCCACTTGCTAAAAAATCAATCTATAACGATGGTGTAAAAATAGCTAAAGCACTCTATAAGACCACCAAAGACGAGCAATACTATGAACTCTTGCTCAAAATATACGATCAACGTATAAAATATTTGGGCAACGACAAGAGCTACCCAGAGTCGTACATCAAAGGTATGAAAGCTCTTGACATCTTGACCTACAAAGATACCGACGAAGACAACAAAGTAGCTATCGGTCTCTTTGCAGAATCGTTCAAAGGCGATGCTAAAACCATTCAGCCAGCATTTGTGCAGAAGTATGTATTGTCAACCGTAAACCTCTATAAAAAAGGTATTTACACAGCTGAAAATGTAGTAAACAACTACATTACAGCTGGCGACGTAATCACTTCTATTCAGAACTCAGGCAAAACATTCAAAACAGAAAAAGATAAAGCTGAATTTGATGAACTTGTAGCTACAACCAAAGAACAAGTAGATCAGATATTTGCACAAAGTGGTGCAGCCGATGTTGAAACACTCAACAACGTATTTGGTCCGCAGCTCGAAGCCAACAAAAACAATGTTGATTGGCTGAAGAAAGTGAACAAATTTTTGTCGAGAACAAAAGGTGGCGATGAGAGCGAACTCTTCTTTGCAACATCAGAAAGTTTGCACAATATAGAGCCTGCAGCTTCGTCAGCACGCGGATTGGCTCGTATGAACCTCAAGAAAGGTAATTCAGACGACGCAATTTCATACTACAAACAAGCTATTGAACTTGAAGATGACAACGCTGACAAAGCTAAATATTACTACGAACTCTCTACCGTATACTTCTCTCAGCACAACTTTGGTGGAGCAAAAGGTGCAGCACTTAGCGCAGCTTCATTGCGCGATGGTTGGGGCGACCCATACATCTTGCTTGGCAAAATTTATGCTGCAGGTGCTCCAAGTATAGGCTCTGAAGAGTGGGAGAAAAAGGCTGGTTATTGGGCTGCTGTAGACAAATTCTACAAAGCAAAGTCGGTTGACGAAAGCGTTGCGTCAGAAGCCAATCAGCTCATTGCTCAATATTCACAATACTTCCCCAACAAAGAAGACCTCTTTATGCATGGTGTGAATGTGGGCGAAAGCTATACAGTAGGTGGCTTCATTGGTGAGGCTACCAAAGTAAGAGCAAAATGATGAACAGACATTTAGCCAAACACATAAACAATGCAGCAGGTGGCATACTTTTGCCACTTGCTGTACTTGTTTTACTCGCAACTATGCACACCGCCTGTATTCGCAATACTTCTAAAGAACTGCAAACTGTAGAGGCGCACCAAGAAATGGCATCGTTTAGCGTCAAAGATTTGCATACTACCGTAACCGACTCGGGCTTCTACAAGTACGACTTTGAAACACCACAACTATCGCAATACGACAATGTTGAGGTGCCTTATATCGACTTTCCGGTTGGACTTAAGTTTAAAATGTATGCTCAAAAAGGCAAAATAGTGAAGAGCCACATACGTTGCAACAATGCAAAATATTATAAAGACGATGCCATCTGGGAACTCAACAATGATGTAGAGGCTATAACCGAAAAGCAAGATATACTCAACACAGAGCAACTCTTTTGGAACACCAAGTCACATCGGATATATTCTGATAAGTTTGTTAAGATAACAACTAAAAATCAGGTTATTACGGGTTATGGCTTTGAAAGTGACGAAAACCTCTCGAAGTATGAAATAAAGCATCCGGGTGGTGAAATAGAAGTTGATAACGATTGAAGTAAATAGAAATCTGACACCTTAAGTACCAAATATAGCTATGGCAAGTAGTTGGATATTGATATGCACCATGCTTTTGCTCTCCGCATTTTTTTCGGGTGGCGAAATGGCTTTTCTTGCATCTGACAAATTGGTGATGGAGATAAACCGAAAACGTTTTCCGAAAATGTCAAAAATAACTGACATTTTTATGGCCAATTCGGGCGTGCTCATATCCACTATCTTGGTTGGCAACAATGTAGCTATGGTCATCTATGGCTTAGCATTCTCTGACCTTTTTGGTCCGTTTTTTACAGCTCGGTTTACCGACAATGCCACACTTTTGCTTTTGTGCCAAACCATAGTATCTACCATCATCATCATCGTTATGGCTGAGTTTTTGCCCAAGGCACTCATACAAATCAACCCATCGGTGATGCTCAATCTGCTTGCACTGCCACTAATGTTTTTCTACATATTGTTCTATCCGATAGGACGTGGTATGCAAATTTTAGCTCATTTCCTGATACACAAAGTGCTGCACTCCAAAGCTACAACATCTACAGAGCCATTGCTCCCAAGCCGTACCGACCTTGACAACCTGCTTAGCAAGCAAACTGATGTGGCACAAGAAACTGAGTCAGACGTGGCGCAAGAGGCAAAATTGATGAAAAATGCTCTCGACTTTTCAAAGATAAAAGTGCGCGACTGCTTTGTGCCTCGCACCGAAATAGCAGCTATCGACATTGACGAAACGGTTGATGTGCTCGACCAAATGTTTATCGAAACTGGCTACTCAAAAATACTCGTCTACCAAGATAGCATCGACAATATTATAGGTTATGTGCATGTGTCAGGTATGTTTTTGCGTGCCGATAGCATAAAAAAGATGATGACACCCATTGTAGTAGTGCCAGAAACAATGAGTGCTAACCTATTGCTCAAGCTCTTTACTGGGCAACACAAAAGCATAGCTTTGGTGGTAGATGAGTTTGGTGGCACAGCAGGTATGGTAACAATGGAAGATGTGCTTGAAGAGATATTTGGTGAGATAGACGATGAGCACGACACAGTAGAATATGTAGAAAAGGTGCTAAGTGATGGATATATCTTCTCAGGCCGATTAGAGATAGATTATCTTAATGAAAAATATGGGCTCAATCTGCCTACATCTGATGACTACGACACACTTGCCGGACTTATACTGAATATAACAAAGTCGATACCTGCACGCGACGAAATTGTTGATATCGAAGGATTTACAATTCGCATTCTTGTAGTAGGAAAGGCAAAAATAGAGAAAGTAAAACTGACAAAGGTGCAATAAACTTGTGGACCTAACTCGCAAAGATATAAAATATTTGATTGGCGTAGGAAATAAACGTGCTGAGCAACTTGCAGCCGATATGCACATAGCAACGTACGACGATATGTTGCAAATGTACCCATATAAATACGTCGACCGAAGTCATATATATGCCATTGGTTCATTGCGTGCCGACATGCCATACGTGCAAATACGTGGCCGATTTATTTCGCTCAGTACCGTTGAAGGTAGGCAAAAACGCATGGTTGCGCAGTTTACTGACGGCACAGGAAGCATTGAAATAGTGTGGTTCAAAGGACTTGACTATATCAAAAATCAGATAAACTCTACCGACGAATATTTGCTCTTTGGCAAGCCAACAGCCTACGGTCAGCGCCTCAATATGACGCATCCAGAAATGGAGAAAGAGGGTGAAGCTACTGAAGCTGGCACTCTGCAACCATTCTACAATACAAGCGACAAAATGAAGCGCATAGGGCTCAACTCTAAGGCTATTCATAAGATAATCAGAAACTTATTTAAAGAAATTGGTGCGCAAGGTATCCCAGAAACATTGCCACAAAGCATAGTAGAACGTTGCAACCTAATGTCTCGTAGCGAGGCAATGATGCAGATACACTTTCCGCAAAACGTTACCAACTTAGAGCGTGCCCGATATAGATTTAAGTTTGAAGAGCTATTTTATATTCAGCTATCGTTGTTGCGCAACAGAAATATCAATCGGACACGGCAAGCCGGACTCGTTTTTCATAAAGCAGGTAGCTATATCAATCAGTTTTACAAAGAATGCTTGCCCTTTGAGCCCACTGGCGCACAAAAACGTGTGGTGAAGGAGATGATGGCCGACATGTCGTCTGGTAGGCAAATGAATCGCTTGTTGCAAGGCGATGTTGGTTCAGGTAAAACGCTTGTGGCTCTGATGGTTATGCTTATAGCCATAGGTAATACCGACGTAAATGGCAAGCGTTACCAAGCGTGCATAATGGCACCAACTGAAATACTGGCTACGCAACACTACGAAAATTTGCGTCAGCTATTAGGGCAGATGAACGTGAGAGTAGAGCTTCTGACTGGTTCGACCAAGAAAAAAGCACGCACAGCTATTCTTGAAGGCTTAGCCGACGGACACGTAGACATAGTAGTTGGCACACATGCACTCATCGAAGACACTGTAGTGTTTCGCAACTTAGGCTTAGCTGTTGTTGATGAACAACATAGATTTGGTGTGGCACAGCGTGCAAGGCTTTGGAAAAAAGCTGTGTTGCCCCCTCACATACTTGTAATGACCGCTACGCCCATTCCGCGTACACTTGCCATGACGGTGTATGGCGACCTCGATGTTTCGGTCATCGATGAATTGCCACCCGGTCGAAAACCTGTGCTTACCGAACATTATTTCCACAATAGTCGCAACTCTCTCAATAGATTTATTCGCTCTCAGCTACAAGAAGGACGTCAGTGCTACGTTGTATATCCGCTCATCGAAGAGTCAGAAAAAGTTGATTTTCGCAATCTGACAGAGGGTTATCAATATATGCAAGATGCCTTCAAAGAGTACAAAGTTTGCATGGTACACGGCAAGCTTAGTGCTGAAGAAAAAGATAGAGCAATGCACGAATTTGTTAGTGGCAATGCGCAAATAATGGTTGCCACCACAGTGATAGAGGTGGGTGTGAATGTGCCCAATGCTTCAGTGATGATAATAGAGAGTGCTGAGCGCTTCGGATTGTCGCAGCTACACCAACTCAGAGGTAGGGTAGGGCGTGGCGCCGACCAAAGCTATTGCATCTTGATGACCGCTTATCAGCTAAGTCAGGAAACACGCAAACGGATGGAAGTGATGGTGGGCACAACCGATGGTTTTGAAATAGCCGAAGCCGACATGCGACTGCGCGGACCGGGCAATATTGAGGGAACACAGCAGAGTGGATTGCCATTCACATTGCACATATCAGACCTTGTGAAAGATGCGCAAGTGGTGCAATATACGCGCGAAAAGGCACAAGAATTGCTTGCTGCTGACCCATTTTTGCAATCGGCCGAGAATGCCATTGCCGTGCAACGACTTTCGCAGTTGGCTACTGAAAATGTAAATTGGAGTAAGATAAGTTGATGAATAATAGGTGCTTATATATTTTTTTGTTTTTGCTAATAGCTTCAACTATTTCGGCTCAGGTAGAAAAAGCTAAACAAAATGCTGATACACTTGTAGTGGAGCACGAGCTACAAAATGTAGACGTTGTCGGACAACAGGGCAGTGGCACATTTCAGCGAGTAGAATCTAAAGTAGCCTCTGACGTAGCAGGAGTAAATGGTGGAATTGAGGGTTTGGTGAAGTCGCAGATGGGTGTGATGAGCAATTCTGAACTCTCGTCACAATATCGTGTGCGTGGCGGCAACTTCGATGAAAATATGGTCTACGTCAACAACATTGAGATATATCGCCCATTCCTAATACGCAGTGGCGAGCAAGAGGGACTCAGTTTTGTCAATCCAGATATGGTTGATAGACTCAACTTTTCAGCTGGCGGCTTCGATGTCTCTTATTCTGACAAAATGTCGTCGGTACTCAACGTCAGATACAAAGTGCCACGCCATTGGAGTGGTAGTGCACGTGTCAGCTTGCTTGGTGCATCGGCACATCTTGAGGGAGCTGTAGGCTCTGACAATGGCTTACACTATTCGCATATAACAGGTGTGCGGCACAAGCGCAACAGCTATATGCTTGGCTCTATGGATACCAAAGGACAATATGATCCGACATTTACCGATGTGCAATCGTTGCACACATGGCGCATTGGCAAGTTTAGCCTCAACGCATTGGGTTATTATGCCTACAATAGATATAGTTTTGAGCCTAAAAATAGAGAGACAACATTTGGAACACTCACTGATACTAAGCATTTTACAGTCTATTTTGAAGGTAACGAAGATGACCAATATCGCACAGGATTGATTGCTACAACGGCATCAGTTTTTATGGCCGACAATCATAGTTTGCAGTTCACCTATTCATCGTACAGAAGCAAAGAACAAGAAAACTACGACATACTTGGCGAATATTGGCTTCAGCAGGCATCGAGTGATGATAATATAGGTGTGGGCGGATATATGGAACATGCTCGAAATGAACTTTTTACTGTGATAAATGCCTATACCTTGCGAGGCAGAAATGGTTTTGGCAACAATGCTCTTACGTGGGAAGCTAAGTTGCAAACCGAACGTTTTACTGATTATGTTGACGAGTGGGAATATCGCGATTCGGCTGGCTATATAGCATCGCCATCTGATGGTATCATTGATTTTGATAGACATGTTTTTTCTGACAACAAGCTAAATGGCAAGCGAATAATGGCATTTGTGATGAACGATGCTAAGTATATTTTCAGCAATGGCATACTCACACTCAATTATGGTTTGCGCCTTTCACATTGGGATGTCAATAACGAAACGTGCATCAGTCCGCGAGCATCGGTGGTATGGCAGCAAGGCAATTGGGCGTATAGACTCTGTGGCGGACTATATGCTCAGACACCATTTTTGCGTGAGTTGCGTCAAGCCGATGGTTCGCTCAACGAGCAAGTAGAAGCACAGCAATCGTGGCAAATAGTGGCAGGCACTGATTGCTACTTCAACCTCTCTGAACGCCCGTTTAAGTTTACAGTTGAAGCCTACTACAAAGGTTTGCGCAAGCTCAATCCGTATAGCATCGAAAATGTCAGGATACGCTATATGGCCCAAAACTGTGCACGAGGTTATGTGGCTGGTGTCGACCTGAAGATAAATGGTGAACTTGTTGAGGGTGTTGAGTCGTGGGTGTGTTTGTCGGTAATGAAAACTGCCGAAGATATAAGCAACGATGGGCATTCGTGGATAGTGCGTCCTTCTGATCAACGTTTCAACTTCTCAATGTTTTTTCAAGATTATATGCCTTCAAACAAGTCAGTAGGTGCAACGCTCAACTTTATAGCTGGTAGCGGATTGCCTTTCGGTCCGCCTAATAGCGAGCGCTACAAGCAGACCTCACGCATGCCCGGCTATAAACGCATCGACCTTGGTATGTTCAAAGATTTTGCACGCTTGAAAGATGGTTCAATGCGTTGGAACAGAGTACAATCTGTGCGTTTCGGACTTGAAGTGTTCAACCTTTTCGACTTCTCAAATACAATATCATATTTTTGGGTGAGCGAGACGCATGGTGGCATGTATGCAGTGCCCAACTATCTCACACCACGTAGGCTCAATGTGAAGTTTAGCATCGAATTTTGAGTGACTCTTTTATTACTTAAGTTTCGCAAGTGAAAAACGTACTGCAAACAAATTTCCAAACACGGCTTTTTCATTAGTCTTTTACTTTTTATTTCGCTACGCTCAATCATCTTCGGGTCTGTGCCGACAGAAAAAGTAAC
>CAJONN010000004.1 GCA_905235955.1 uncultured Marinilabiliaceae bacterium | reverse complement strand
AAAAAAATGAGGCGATATTTTGCGTTTTAAAAAAATACATCTACCTTTGCGCTCGGATTTCAAAACCGACTCGCTAGCTCAGCTGGTAGAGCAACAGACTCTTAATCTGTGGGTCCAGGGTTCGATCCCCTGGCGGGTCACATAAGCCTCAACACTTTTAAAGGTGTCGAGGCTTTGTTGTTTTTAAGTGACTTATATTTCACAAGTAAGTAGAAGTCCCCAAACACGGTTTTTTCATTAGTCTTTTACTTTTTCTTTCCGCAAGACTCAAAGATGATTGAGCAAAGCCAACCAACTAAAAAGTTTTTAATTGAAAGAAAGCATGATGCGAAAGCTATGACATTATTGAAAAATAAATTTTGTACCTTTGCAACGTTAAAAACCATCATTGCTCAAAAAGCACAACAATACACATTTTCACTCAATTATGAAATATGCATTAGTTACTGGTGGTAGCAGAGGTATAGGCAGGGCTGTATCAGTGGCCTTGGCCGAATTGGGCTACACCATCATTATCAACTATCGCTCAAACAAAGCCGAAGCTGAAGAGACATTGCGCCTTGTGCGCGAAGCCGGCTCTGATGGCGAATTTTTACCCTTCGACGTGGCCGACCGCGAGGCAGCTACCGCAGCTATAGAAAAATGGCACGCTGAACACGAAGGCGAATATATAGCTTGCCTTGTAAACAATGCAGGTATTCGCAAAGACAACCTGATGGTTTTTATGGAGCCACAAGATTGGAGCAGCGTAGTAAACATCACACTCAATGGCTTCTACAACGTTACGCAGCCATTGCTCAAAAATATGCTTCTGAAAAAATTTGGTCGCATTATCAATATGGTATCAGTATCAGGTCTTACAGGCCTGCCGGGGCAAACCAACTACTCATGCGCTAAGGGTGGCATCATTGCTTCAACCAAAGCACTTGCCAAAGAGGTAGCTCGCAAAGGTGTTACCGTAAATGCCGTAGCACCGGGCTTCATCCGCTCTGATATGACTGCCGACCTCGATGAGAAGGAGCTCAAAAAAACCATTCCTGCCAATAGGTTTGGCGAAGCACGCGAAGTGGCAGACCTCGTAGCCTTCTTGGCATCAGAAAAGGCATCGTACATTACTGGCGAAGTGGTTTCGATAAATGGTGGATTATACACTTAGAACTATCGTTCCTTCATTATGTTTAATTCAGACAGAGGTACAATCCTAATTTGGAGTTTACCTCTGTCTTTTTTAAAAAAGTTCTATTAATCATATCAGAGTTGTTTTTTATTTGAGAGAAAAATGTAAGTTGAAAAAATGAGTATAACAAAAAACAACTGAGATATAAAAACATCAGAATTAATAGAACGCCCCCATAAAAAAACACACCTTAAGCACACATACATAGAACAATAAATGGACGAGCAAGCCAGCAAAAAACAGTGGAATGGCAAATCGAGAGGTGGCGCATTGGGCACATGGTTCTTTGTTGCAACATTGAAATATTTTGGTGTCAGAGCCGCATATTTATTATTGGCATTAGTAGCTCCATATTTTGTAATCTTTGCCCCCAAAGCACGGCACGCTGTTTATAGCTACAACCGCAACATATTGCACTATAGCAGGCTCAAAGCCACACTGATGGTGGCAAAGCACTTCTATATATTTGGGCAAACTATAATAGACAAAGTAGCCCTCAAACATGGCATCAGCAAATCGTTTTCGTTTAGCTTCGATGGCTACGAACCCTTTGTTGAACTACTCAACTCAGGGCGCGGCACAATGATAATAGGCGCTCATGTAGGCTCGTGGGAAGTAGGTGGACCATTTTTCTGCCAATATGGCAACAAGATGAACATTGCTATGCTCGATGCCGAATACGAACACATAAAAAACATTATCGACAAAGGTGCAAATAGCACCAACTACAAGATAATACCACTAAGCGAGAGCGACGGACTCGATGCCGTGCTAAAGATAAAAATAGCCCTCGACAACGGAGAATATGTTTGCTTGCAAGGCGACCGCTATATAGACGCTATGAATAGCACAAGCCTCACCTTCATGGGACGCAAAGCATTGTTTCCTAAGGGATTGTTTCAGATGGCCGCTAAGCTCAATGTGCCAGTAGTATTCTACTACGCACTGCGCAACAAACATAGACACTACAATTTTTCGTTTCAGATAGCTAAAATTGACGGCATCAGTGCACAACAACGTTTTGAGCAGATAACACAGCAATATGTTGAGTCGCTCGAAAAGGTTGTAACACAATATCCGCAGCAGTGGTTCAACTTCTACGACTTTTGGCAAATAGAATAAACACCCTTAAATTATTTTAGATAAATATGAACCTTTTTCCCGATCTTGAAAAAAAATACACCTCTGACTCACGCTCAGCGCACGATGCACAGCGTTTGGCTCAAGAGATAGCCTTTGCACCAATAGTGTTTCAGGTATCAAGGCTAATGATAAAATTTGGCATTTTGCAAGCATTGCAAGACAACAAACAAGGTCTCACGCAACAAGAAATAGCCACAAAATGCCATCTTAGCAACTATGCTGCACAGGTATTGCTCGAAGCATCGCTATCAATAGGCACCATATACTTCAAAAACGAACATTATCAGATATCAAAAACAGGCTATTTTTTGCTCAACGACAAACTTGTAAGAGCCAACCTCAACTTCAACCACGATGTAAACTACCTCGGCATGTTTAACCTCGAAGAGTCGCTCATCAATGGCAAACCTGAAGGATTAAAGGTATTTGGCTCGTGGTCAACAATTTATGAAGGCTTATCGAAGTTGCCACCACAAGTGCAACAAAGTTGGTTTGGCTTCGACCATTTTTATTCTGACAACTCATTTGCTGAAGCCCTCAAAATAGTATTCGACAACAAGCAAACACGCACCCTGCTCGATGTGGGAGGCAACACTGGACGTTGGGCAACACAATGCGCAACTTACGATGCCAATGTAAACGTAACTATAATGGACCTGCCACAACAGATAGAGATGATGCGCAAGCAAACAGCCAACCTACCAATAGCCAACCGCATTCATGCTCATAGCGCCAACTTGCTCGATGCCTCTGTGCCATTTCCTACCGGCTTCGATGCCATCTGGATGAGCCAATTTCTCGACTGCTTCTCTGAAGAAGAGATAATAAGCATACTCACACGTGTAGCACGCTCGATGAGCAGCAACACCACACTCTACATAATGGAGACATTCTGGGATAGGCAGAAATACGAAACTGCCGCCTACTGCCTCACACTCACCAGCATATACTTCACAGCCCTTGCCAACGGCAACAGCAAAATGTATCACTCAGCCGATATGCAACGCTGCATAGAGGCTGCCGGACTGAAAGTAACCACCATTCATGACGGCATAGGTCTGGGACACTCAATAATGGAGTGCAAAATAGCTTAAAAAGGAAATGACGTTAAGAGAAAGAATAACACATTGGGTAGAGCTGACACAAGCAACCAAATATACTACAGCCATATTGTCGGTTGTAGTATTTTGGGGACTTATTGACAACTGGGACAATGAGGGGTGCTTGAGCATTGCAGAATATGCTCTTTTGGCTACTACACAAGCTATGTTTTGTTGTCTTTTAACTCAAAATAGAAATAAAACAATCCGCATAATAGGTTATACTTTTATAACATTTTTGTGCCTGTTTTCTTTCATAACTATTGTATGTTATCATTTTTGGCAATGGGGCATTAATAGCAGACTTATTTATATTGTTACCGAAACAAATTCAAACGAAGCCATTGAATTTATACAAACAATAACCGAGCAAATGCCATCTTTTTTTGGTTCGTGGCACTTTGTAGGTCTTGTTGTTGCTATAATAATAGTTTCTGTATTAGTCCATTTCACTTCAGACAAAATATATGGCAATATAGCAATAGCTACATTTGGAGTAGGCATAGTATGTTCTATCTCATATATTGCTATCAATATACAAAACAGAACTAATATCTCTTTACTCCTCAGAGTGCCATGTCGCATTGTTGCATATTTTTATGATATGCAAGGTTATGAAGAGAAAGAATATATTTACAATAATCAACACGACATCTCACTTATTACATCAGCACAATTGGCTGATGTTGTTGTAATGATTATTGGCGAATCGTCAAACCCAACACACTGGTCGCTTTATGGTTATAAACTCAACACAACGCCACAATTAGACAAAATGGCATCAGATATAGCAATATATACTGATGTCATACCATCATACGGAACAACAGCAATGGCACTACGCAATATGCTTTTTACCTACAACACATCAACAACAGATAAATTATGGCATGAAACTATTGACATAATAAGTTTGATGAAAAATAGTGGCTATCAGACAGCATGGATTTCAAATCAGGGCATTGTTGGCAACCATGGATATACCAAACTCATTTCAGACAGAGCCGATTATTGTATATATATAGGAGCAATAACCGACAATGACAATACAATGAAAATGTATGACTTGCAAACTAAGCCATATATTGTTGATTTTTTAGAAGAGAACAAAAAGAGTTTTGTTATTGTACACACATTGGGCTCACACATAATATATAGCAGAAGATATCCATCTGATTTTGACATATTTACAAGTGCAGACATTCAAAACAACAATCTGACATATTGGCAAAAACGAACAGTTGCCGAATATGACAACTCAATATTGTATACTGACAATGTAATAGCCTCAACCATATCAGTATTGCAAGCCGACACTACACATACTACACTGCTACTATACCTCTCAGACCATAGCGAAGATGTATACGACACCAGCACAAACTACTATGGCCACGCCACACGCCCTAACCAGCAAATACACATACCCATGATAATATGGGCTAACGACAAATACAAACAACAAAACCCCACCATTTGGAACAATCTGCTACAGAACGCAAACAAAGCATACAACTCTGAAAACGTCATACACACCATAATGGGCACAACAGGCACCAACTACCAGTGGTACAACGCCCAGCAAGACCTCTCATCTGACTCATTTTGTGTGCAACACCGCTACTTTGAAGAAAAACTGTTTGATTAGCACTACCCCACTCTAATTTTCAGAATAAAAGTTTTTAAATAAAAGAACCATGAAAGAACCACGATATATATATCTTTGCAACAATTTTTTTTGATATATCAATAAATAAAAATGGACAATTCGCAATTGGGCAAAAGAGTACTCCTAATCAACGACATGTGTGGATATGGCAAAGTAGCCTTAGCTGCCATGATACCCATTGTAACACACGCCAAACATATAACAACCAACTTGCCTACTTGCGTAGTTAGCAACAACTTAGAGCTTGGCAAATTCTCTATACTTGACACTACCGAACATATCCGAAAAACCTTTGGCGTATTCGACGAATTGGGCTTTGAGTTTGATGCCATATCAACAGGCTTCATTGTCAGCCAAGAACAAGCCAAACTCATCGCATCATATTGCAACCAGAAAAAACAAAAGGGCACACTCATTTTTGTTGACCCAATAATGGGCGATGAAGGCAAACTATACAACGGTGTAGGTGAAATAACCATCTGCAACATGAAAGAAATGGTACGCATAGCCGACGTTATTGTACCCAACTACACCGAAGCCGTATACCTCACTGGCAGCACCTACAAGCAAAGCATCAGTCCAGCCGAAGCGCAACAACTCATCGACCAGCTACGCGCCATTGGCACAAAGTCAGTAATAGTAACCAGTGCCAACATCAATGGGCAAGACTCTGTAATAGGCTTCGACCATTGGCATCAACGTTATTTCACTCTGCCATACGAAGTAGTGCCAGTACGCATACCCGGCACAGGCGATATATTCTCAGCCGTATTGGTTAGCGACGTAATGAATGGCAAAAGCCTCGAAGTTGCCACTCAAAGAGCGATGAACATAGTGCGTACACTCGTCATACGCTACCAAAACATACCCGAAAAATGCTACGGCATACCTATCGAAGAGTGCTTAGATGAAGTTTTGAAAGATTAACTGCGTGATTTGGCATAGAAAAATTTTTTATTACAAAAAAAAATACAAACTTTGTGGCGCAAAAAACAATGCGATGAAAATTCAGAACAAAAACATATGGTGGTGGCAACTTACTCGCAACAACTGGAGTGAGCAATGAGCCATTTGTACCAAAAAAAATAATACAAAGACCTGCCGACCTCCCGACAGGTCTTTTTTTTATGAAAAAGAAAAAACAAAAAAGAGATGAACAAATACGTTTACAACACACAAGTAAAACAACTTCTGGGCGACCTACATACGCCAGTGAGCATCTATATGCGCCTGCGCGACCTCTATACACAAAGCGCTCTGATGGAAAGCTCTGACTATCATAGCGGCGAAAATGCCAAATCGTTTATTGGCATCGAACCCATAGCCTCAGTTAGCATTAGCCACGGAGTAGCCGAATGCAAATTCCCCAACGGCACAAAAACCACAAAACCGATAAGCGCCAACTATCAGAGCGACGCAGTGATAAACCAATTCTTGCAAGCCTTCGACATAAAAGGCGACAAAAGCAAACACTGCGGACTGCTTGGCTACACATCGTTCAACGCAGTAAGATATTTTGAAAACATCAACGTCAAAGACGAAACACAACCTCTCAACGATGCCCCTGACATGCTCTACGTATTGTTCAAAAACATCATCATCTTTGACCATTTCAACAACACACTCTCCATTGTAAGTCTGGCTCCTGAAGGCGAATTGGCCAACATCGACCGCATAGAAAAACAGATGAACCGTGCCGACGTGCGCAGCTACACCTTCCGCCCCATTGGCGAAACCACAAGCACACTCACCGACGAAGAACACAAAGCCAACATACGCAAAGGCATTGCCCACTGTTTGCGTGGCGATGTATTTCAGATAGTGTTATCTCGCCGATTCTGCCAACGCTACGAAGGCGACGACTTCAAACTCTATCGCACCTTGCGTAGCATCAACCCCTCGCCATATCTCTTCTACTTCGACATGGGTGGCTTCCGCATATTTGGTTCAAGCCCTGAAACACATTGCCGCGTCACTGCCCAACGCGTTGCCTACATTGACCCCATTGCAGGCACTACCAAACGCACTGGCGACCCATCAGTTGACGCACAAAATGCGCTCTACCTCCGCAACGACCCCAAAGAAAATGCTGAGCACGTGATGCTTGTAGACCTTGCTCGCAACGACTTGAGCCGAAACTGTCATGGTGTGAAGGTCGACTTCTACAAAGACATGCAATACTACAGCCACGTCATTCACCTCGTAAGCCGTGTAAGTGGCAAGCTCAACGATGATGCTGACCCCATCAAAACCTTCATCGACACATTCCCTGCAGGCACACTCTCTGGTGCCCCCAAAGTGCGTGCCATGCAACTGATAAGCGAGATAGAACCTCACAACCGTGGCGCATACGGCGGCTGCGTGGGTAGCATAGGCTTTGATGGCTCGCTCAACCAAGCCATAACCATTCGCACATTTGTGAGCCGCAACAACGAACTATGGTTTCAGGCAGGTGGTGGCATTGTGGCCAAGAGCAACGAAGAATACGAGCTACAAGAGGTCAACAACAAACTTGGAGCCTTGCGCAAAGCTATTTTTATGGCAGAAAAGATGTAAAAAACACAACCCAAAGATTTTTTTTTGACAGAAAATGAAAAATATAGTCATCATAGATAATTACGATTCGTTTACCTACAACCTATCGCACCTACTCAAAGAACTTGGTGCACAAGTAACAGTGTATCGCAACGACCAATTTGAGCTCTCACAGCTCGAAGAGTTTGACAAAATAGTGCTCTCGCCGGGGCCGGGCATACCTTCAGAAGCCGGATTGCTACTGCAAGTGATAGCAACATACGCTGGTCAGAAACCCATATTGGGCGTATGCTTGGGTCATCAGGCAATAGGCGAATATTTTGGTGGCAAACTACAAAACCTTAGCGATGTATTTCATGGAGTACAAACACCTGTCAACATTGTAGCTACCGACTACATATTTGCCGAACTACCTACACAAATAAATGTAGGCAGATACCACTCATGGGTAGTGAGCAACAACAATTTGCCACAATGCATAGAGGTAACCGCCACCAGCAACGAAGGACAAATAATGGCTTTGCGCCACAAAGAGTACGATATACATGGCATACAATTCCACCCCGAATCAGTGCTTACACCTGATGGCGCACAGATACTGAAAAATTGGTTATTGCACTGATGTTGTGGTGGTGTGTAAAAAAAGACTAAAAAATTTGCTTCTAACCAAATAAATGAATTATCTTTGCACCGCTGAAAAAGGAGCTGCGGATGTGGCGTAATTGGTAGCCGCGTCAGACTTAGGATCTGATGCCGCGAGGCGTGTGGGTTCGAGTCCCGTCATCCGCACAAAAAGATAACGACCGCTATGCACAATGCATTTGCGGTCGTTTTTATTCACCTTTTTTAGTTATAGAAAAAACAAAAATAACATAAACCATTATAACGAAGATGAATATTTCAAGAGAAAACGTTGATGAGCTCACAGCCATCATCACTCTGAAGATAGAAAAGGCTGACTATGCTGAAAGAGAGGAAGCCGCACTAAAAAAATATGCCAAACATGCCAACGTACCCGGTTTCCGCCCCGGCAAAGCACCTATAGCACTCATAAAAAGACAGTTTGGCAAAGCAGTTTTGGCTGATGAAGTAAACAACCTCATTGGCGAAACCCTTAGCAAATATATAGAAGACAACAAACTCAATATAGCTCTTCAGCCACTGCCTGCTGAAGGTCAGGAACCTATCGACTTCGACAAAGAGGTAAACGACATCACCTTCAAGTTTGAAGTAGGTCTGCTACCAGAAATAAACGTCGACCTCGAAAAAATTTCGATACCAAACTACACCATAGAGGTAACCGACGAAGATGTAGAGGCACAAATAAAGAACCTCATAGCACACTTGGGCACCAACGAAAAAGTAGAAACCATTGGCGAAAAGTCAATGATAAAAGGTAGCATAAAACAAGAAGGTGCATTTAGCAACGAAAATGCTGTAATATCAACAACAGTAATCAAAGACGAAGCTGAAAAGGCAAAATTCATTGGCAAGAAAGTTGGCGACGTTGTAGCATTTGACATCAAAAAAGCCTATCCAAACGAAACCGAAATATCATACATTCTCTCTATCAGCAAAGAGGAAGCTGCCAATGTAAAAGGCGACTACACTTTCACCATTAGCGAGATAACTGAATACAAAGAGGCTGAACTCAACCAAACTACTTTCGACCAAGTATTTGGCAAAGATACCGTCAAAACAGTTGACGAATTCAAAGCTAAGGCTCGTGAGTCGCTTGTAGAATACAACAAGTTGATAGAAGAAGATATCTTTACCTTTACTACACGTAAAGAGCTCATAAAGGCTGTTGGTTTGAAAGTGCCAGAAAAATTTGTAAAGCGTTGGGTTAAACAAAACGCTATTGAAAACAAGAGACCTATCACCGATGAGGAAATAGAGAAAGAATTCCCTAAAATCATCGACGACTTCAGTTGGACAGAAATAAGCAGAAGCATTGCCGAAAAGAACGAAATCAAAGTTAACAATGACGACATTTTGGCATTTGCTAAGAAGGCTACCAAAATACAGTTTTTGCAGTATGGCTTCAACATCAACAACATACCTGCAAACTTGATAGAGGAATACGCTGTAAAACAGCTCCAAGATAAAAATCAGGAACACAGCATAGTAACAAATGCAGTGTCGAACAAGATAGTATCTTTCATCAAAGAGAAAGCAAAACTCCACAACGAGTCTATCAAGCGCGACGATATAGCAAAAATATATGCTGAAGACTAAGCTATTGCACTGTTACAAATAGACAAAAACAACAATCCTGTTGGGCTAATAATGCCCAACAGGACTTTTGTGAATATATAAGGTTGTTTTTTTACATCCAACAGCCCCCCCACCAAAAACAAAGAAACACTATGATAAGTCAGAACGATTTTAGAAAATATGCCGTTAAGCATCAGGGAATAAGTGGCAACACATTCGACTCTTATGCTTCGCAAATAGTGAGCAGCTACATCAACCCTACCATCATAGAAGAGCGCCAACTCAACGTAGCCAGCATGGACGTATTCTCGCGCTTGATGATGGACAGAATAATATTTCTTGGTTGCGAAATAGACGACACCGTAGCAAACATTGTACAAGCCCAATTGCTATACTTGGAATCGGCCGACTCGTCAAAAGACATATCAATATACCTCAACTCACCGGGCGGTAGCGTATATGCAGGCTTAGGCATCTATGACACCATGCAATACATCTCGTCTGACGTAGCTACCATCTGCACAGGCTTAGCAGCCTCAATGGCATCAGTATTGCTTGTAGCCGGTGCCAAAGGCAAACGCTCAGCACTGCCTCACTCACGTGTAATGATACATCAGCCAATGGGCGGTGCACAAGGTCAGGCATCAGACATTGAAATAACTGCACGCGAAATACAAAAACTCAAAAAAGAACTCTACACCATCATAGCCGAACACTCGGGCAACACATTTGAACGCATCGAAAAAGACTCTGACCGCGACTACTGGATGATTGCTCAAGAAGCCAAAGAATATGGCATGATTGATGAAGTACTCAAACGAGACAAAAAATAGGAAACACACTACATATCAATAAAATAAGAAACAAAATTGGCAATTCACGATTGGCAATAGGAATATTGAATTGTGGGTTGCCAATGATATTTTTCTGAAGAAAAAACTGATGAAGAGAGAAGAAAATAAATGCACGTTTTGTGGTCGCCCACGTTCTGAAGTGTCAATGCTAATAGGTGGCATATCAGGATTTATTTGTGACTCATGTGTAAAACAAGCCAACGACATTTTAGACGAAGAGCTCAAAGCATCTGACAATACCAAATTTGGAAAACTCAAATTGGTAAAACCACAAGCCATAAAAGAGTATCTCGACCAATACGTCATTGGGCAAGACGAAGCTAAAAAATTTCTTTCAGTAGCCGTATACAACCACTACAAACGCCTCAATCAGGTAAGCACTGACGATGTAGAGATAGAAAAATCAAACATCATATTGGTAGGCGAAACAGGCACCGGCAAAACACTATTGGCACGCACCATAGCTCGCCTCATCGAAGTGCCATTCACCATAGTTGATGCCACCGTACTCACCGAAGCCGGCTATGTGGGCGAAGATATAGAGAGCATTCTGACACGCCTACTGCAAGTGGCCGACTACAACGTAAAAGCCGCTGAACGTGGCATCGTATTCATCGACGAAATAGACAAAATAGCTCGCAAGGGCGACAATCCATCGATAACACGCGACGTATCAGGCGAAGGCGTACAGCAAGGCTTACTCAAACTCCTCGAAGGCTCTATAGTCAACGTACCACCACAAGGCGGACGTAAGCACCCCGACCAAAAAATGATACCCGTCGACACCAAAAACATACTATTTATCTGTGGTGGAGCTTTTGACGGCATAAAAAACAAAATAGCCAACAGACTCAACTCACGTGTAGTGGGTTACAACTCTGACCGCGACAAAGACCAAATAGACTTCAACAACTTATTGCAATACATTGCACCACAAGACCTTAAGTCGTTCGGACTAATACCAGAAATCATTGGTCGTTTGCCAATACTCACCCACCTCGACCCACTCGACCGCGATGCATTGCGCCGCATCCTGACCGAACCAAAAAATTCGCTCATTAGGCAATATGAAAAAATGTTTAGTCTCGACGGCATACAACTCAAAATAGACGACGATGTGCTCGACTTCATAGTAGACAAAGCCGTAGAATTTAAAGTTGGTGCACGCGGACTACGTTCGATATGCGAAACAATATTGATGGACAAAATGTACGAGGCACCATCGGGCAAAGCCAAAAGCCTCACCATCGACCTAAGCTATGCACGTGAGCGCCTATCGCACGTAAGCGCTGCAAGACTAAGGCAAGTTTAGAGCTATAAGTGATAAGTTTTTTCAGTCTTCCTCTGAGAAAAAGAGCGGAAGCCGTGACAAAAAGTCATAATTAGAGCGACTCAAAGCCTTTGGCATACTAATTGACTACCTCAAAACGGCTTTTTGTGCCTTGCACATCTGCCATATTGACCTATTACAGATTATATACCACACATGAGCAGTAAAGATTTGATGTCGCTGATAGCAAAAGACGACGAAGCATCAGGCATGATGTCAATACCCATAATAGTATCAGGCGAAAACCCGTTTGAAGTCAAAGCTGACGATGTACCAGAAACAATGCCGCTGTTGCCACTGCGCAATACACTCTTGTTTCCGGGCTCAATAATGCCCATCATCGTTTCACGCGACAATTCAGCCAAACTATTGCGCGACGTAAATGCCAATCATTCACAATTTGTAGTCTCAACGCAAAAAGACCCAAGCATAGAGCAGCCATCGCTAAACGATGTATATCAAGTTGCAACTTTGGCTAAAGTGATAAAAACCATCACTTTGCCCGACGGTTCGAAGTCGGCACTACTTCATGGTCTCGAACGCGTACGCATCGACGAGCTACAATCAGACACGCCATATCTGAAGGTAAAAGCATCGCTCTTCCGCTTCGACCCCATACCAGACAATGAGAAGAAAGAGTTTACGGCAGCTTGTAGCTTGCTGAAAGACATCATGGTGCGCATCATCAAAGAATCGATGAATTCGCAACCCGATGTTTTGTTTGCACTAGCAAATATGGAACCCGATGCTAACTGCCTCAACTACATTGCTGGCAACTGCAACATCACACCAGAGCAAAAACAAGAGGTGCTTGAATGCAATTCGCAACTACAAAAAGCCAAAACTTTGGCACGCTACCTGAGCGAAGAGTTGCAATTTGTACAACTCAAAACCGAAATACAAAACAAAACCAACCATGCCGTCAATCGCCAACAACGCGAATATGTGTTGCAGCAACAGATGAAAGCCATTCAGAGCGAACTTGGCAACGACACTGAAGCTGTAGTTGAAGATTTGCGTACCAAAGGCAAAGAGAAAAAATGGACAAAAGAGGTAGCAGAGATATTTGAAAAAGAGATAGGCAAACTATCTCGCATCAATCAGAGTTCGCCAGAATATCCGTTGCAACTCGACTACTTGGAAACAATATTGGCATTGCCATGGCAAAAATATTCAAAAGATAAATTCAACATAGCCAAAGCCACCAAAGTGCTCGATAAGAATCATTTTGGCATGGAAAAGGTAAAAGAGCGAGTGCTCGAACATTTGGCAGTGCTGAAACTCAAAGGCGATATGAAGTCGCCCATACTATGCCTCTATGGTCCTCCGGGTGTTGGCAAAACATCGCTTGGTAGGAGCATAGCCGAAGCACTTGGCAGGCAATATGTGCGCATATCGCTTGGTGGCTTGCACGATGAAGCCGAGATACGCGGACATAGACGCACATACATAGGCGCAATGATGGGTCGAATAATGCAAGGAATCAAAAAAGCCGGCACATCTAACCCAGTATTCATCCTCGACGAAGTTGACAAACTATCGCGTACAGGTCATGGCGACCCAGAGTCGGCACTACTCGAAGTGCTTGACCCTGAGCAAAACATAGCCTTCCACGACAACTATCTTGACATTGACTACGACCTTTCGAAGGTGATGTTTATAGCCACAGCCAACAACATCAGCAACGTATCGCAGCCATTGCTCGACCGTATGGAACTCATCGATGTATCAGGCTACATAGTAGAAGAAAAAATAGAGATAGCTCTGCACCACCTTTTGCCCAAAGAGATGGAAGCACACGGCATAGCAGCCAAAACATTTGCCATAGGTCGAAAGCAAATGGCATATATCATTGAAAAATATACACGTGAAAGTGGTGTCAGATCGCTCGACAAAACCATAGCATCTATCTGTCGCAAAATAGCTCTGCGCATAGCTGCCGACGAAGAAATTCCGGAACAACTCACCGAAGCCGACATTCGTACCATACTTGGCAAAGAGCGCGTATTACACGACGAATGGGAGTCAGATATGCCAGCAGGCGTAGTTACAGGCTTGGCATGGACAGCCGTTGGAGGCGAAATACTCTTTATAGAAACAAGCGCAAGCAAAGGCAAAGGCAAACTCACACTCACAGGTAGCTTGGGCGATGTAATGAAAGAGTCGGCAGTATTGGCAGTAGAATACGTCAGAGCCAACGCTGAACGTTTTGGCATAACCAACACAGACTTCGACGAAACCAACATACACATTCACGTACCCGAAGGCGCAATACCCAAAGACGGTCCGTCGGCAGGCATCACAATGGTAACCTCAGTAGTATCAGCCCTCACACAACGCAAAGCTCGCAAACGCATAGCCATGACAGGCGAAATAACATTGCGTGGCAACGTTTTACCCGTAGGCGGAATAAAAGAAAAAATATTGGCTGCCAAACGTGCTGGCATAAAAGAGATAATATTGTCAGAAACCAACCAAAAAGACATTGACGAAATAAAAGATATATACATCAAAGGACTAACCTTCCACTATGTCAAAAACATAAACGAAGTGGTAGATTTGGCTCTGGAAAAATAACAAAATATAGATGAACAAAATAGACAATGCACTCGTCAGCTCGATAATAGAAGGCATTCAGGATATAAAAGGCAAGAACATCAGCGTACTCGACTTGCGCAAAACCGACTCATCAGTATGCGACTACTTTGTAGTGTGCGAAGGGCGGAGCAACACTCACGTATCGTCAGTAGCCGATGCCGTAGAAGATAAAGTGCGCGAGCAAATAGGCGAACGACCAGACCACATAGAAGGTAGGCAAAACGCACTTTGGGTGCTGATGGACTATGGCAACGTGCTGGTGCACATATTCCAAAAAGAGGCACGCGACTTCTACTCAATAGAGACATTGTGGGACGATGCTGAGCGCACCAACATTGCCGACATCGACTGATTTTTTATTATTTTCGCAAGAAAACTTAAAACACATGGCTACGCAAATAACAAACAACGACAAAAAAACGCCTAAATTCAACCCCTATTGGATATATGGCTTTATTGTCATCTCGCTGATTCTGATAAGCACACTCAACTACGATGGCGACCCACAAAAACTATCGTATGCAAAGTTTGAAAAAGAACTTTTGGGCAGCAGAAGCATCGACAAAATAGTTATAATACGCAACGAACTCAAAGCTGAAGTAACACTCATAGCCGACTCGGTAGAACAACACAACGACCTCTTTGTACAGAAAAACGCCATACCCAAAAGCGGTCCGCACTTCATTGTTGACATACCTTCGATAGACAGCTTTGAAGAGAGCCGCAAAAACATCGAAACCACCGAGCACCGGAGCATTCCACTCTTCTATGAAAACCGAAACAACATCTGGAGCGAAGTGCTATCATTTGCATGGCCACTAATATTGATGCTTGGCATCTACTTCTTCTTTATGAACCGAATGGCAGGCGGTGCCGGAGGCTCAATATTCAGCGTAGGCAAGTCGAAAGCACAACTCGTTGATAAAGATTCAAAAGTAAATGTGTCGTTCAAAGACGTAGCCGGGTTGGAAGGTGCAAAAGATGAATTGGTAGAAATAGTAGAATTTTTGCGTCATCCCGAAAAATATACTGAGTTAGGTGGCAAAATACCCAAAGGGGCATTGCTTGTTGGTCCTCCGGGTACAGGTAAAACACTACTTGCCAAAGCTGTAGCAGGCGAAGCAGGCGTGCCATTCTTCTCAATGTCAGGTTCTGACTTTGTTGAAATGTTTGTAGGTGTAGGCGCAAGCCGAGTGCGCGATTTGTTTCAAAAAGCCAAAGCCAAAGCTCCAAGCATCATCTTCATCGACGAAATAGATGCCATAGGTCGCGACCGTGGACGAGGCAGAAGTCTATCATCAAACGAAGAGCGTGAAAACACACTCAACCAGCTACTTACAGAGATGGACGGCTTTGGCACAAACAGTGGCGTAATAATATTGGCAGCCACCAACCGTGCCGACATACTCGACAGTGCCCTAATGCGTGCAGGTCGTTTTGACAGACAGATAAACGTAGAACTGCCCGATCTCAATGAACGTGCAGCCATATTCGACGTACACTTGCGCCCACTCAAACTCATCGAAGGCTTTGAGCGCGCCTTCTTGGCAAAACAAACGCCCGGTTTCTCAGGTGCCGACATAGCCAACGTCTGCAACGAAGCAGCACTCACCGCAGCTCGCAAAGGCAAAAAAGCCATTGAGAAACAAGACTTCCTCGATGCCATAGACCGCATAGTAGGTGGCTTGGAGAAGAAAAACAAAATAATAACTGACGATGAGCGCAAAGCCATAGCATATCATGAAGCTGGTCATGCCTCAATAAGTTGGCTCTTGGTCAACGCTCATCCGCTACTCAAAGTTACCATAGTGCCACGTGGCAAAGCACTTGGCGCAGCATGGTATTTACCAGAAGAACGCCAACTCACTACCAAAGAGCAGCTACTCGACGAAATGTGCTCTACACTTGGTGGCAGAGCTGCAGAAGAAGTAGTATTTGGCAAAGTAAGCACAGGTGCCCTCAACGACCTTGAAAAAGTAACCAAGCAAGCCTATGCCATGGTAACATACTACGGACTTGGCACCAGCATACCAAACATCAGCTATTACGACTCAACGGGTGGCAACGACTATTCGTTTAACCGTCCATACTCAGAAAATAGAGCCGAAAAAATAGACGAAGAAGTATCGGCAATAGTAGCAGAGCAATATGAGCGCGCTAAAAACATACTCATCGAAAACGCCGACAAGCACAAGCAACTTGCTGAACTACTGCTCGAACGCGAAGTGATATTCAGCGAAGATTTGGAGCACATATTTGGTCCGCGCAAAGGTGGCGTAAACCCCAACGAACTACTCAAAGACGAGCCCAAAGAACCGCAGCAACCACAAGAATCCACTGAAACTGAAAGCGAAAAAACAGCCGACAGCAACGATACTGAAAATATAACGACAATTTAATTGATTAAATGCGTTGTTAAATACGGCTATATATGTTATTTTTGCCAACTGAATTAAAAGAGCGCAAAAAAACGAGTAAAGCGTTCTTGAAAAAATAGAGATTAAAAGAGTTTAATGTCAAATTTTATACAGCGAGCAATAACAGGAATTCTGTTTGTAATGGTTATAGGTGCAGCATTTGTGCTTAGCCCTGTTACATACGCCATAGTAATGGTTTGTGTAATAACACTTGCAACAAACGAATTTTGCAGAATGGTGCGTTATAGCGATATAGTTATACATCCGCATTTCTTCATAGCATTGGCTACCAATGTTGTTGCTTTTACACTTGGCTTCTTAGTATTTTTTCAAGGATTCGACACACGTTGTTTGTTGCTTTTGGTAGGCATGGCATGGAGTGTATTCTTGGTTGAACTATTTACTGATCATCCAAATCCAATACACAACATAGGAGTAACATTGCTCTGCAATATATACATAGGTATGCCCTTTGCACTGGTCAACCTTTTAGCATTCAAAAGTGGAACCTACAACTTTCGCCCTATATTGGCACTGTTTCTCCTCTCATGGATAAACGATACAGGTGCATATTTGTGTGGCATAACAATGGGTAAACACAAACTCTACGAACGCGTGTCGCCCAAGAAAACCATTGAAGGTCTTATAGGAGGAGTAGTTCTGACAATAGGTGCATCAATATTGCTACATTGGGTAGCTGTAGAGATGGATTTTTGCTACTTGCCATTGTGGTTTTGCATACTCAGCGGCTTTATAGTATCAATAATAGGCACTTGTGGCGACCTCATTGAGTCGAAATTCAAACGCTCAGTATGCATCAAAGACTCAGGCACATTGCTACCCGGTCATGGTGGAATACTTGACCGCTTCGATGCAACGCTTTTTGCCATACCAATAATTAGTTTGCTATATTATTTCTTTATATAAAAAAAGAAAACACTAAAACGAAAAAACTCAGAAACAATGACACTACATAAAGAAGGATACAAAACGACAGCAATAGCAATAACTCTGTTTGTGGTGCTCAACTATCTAAGCTACACGCTGATAGGTGGAACGGCATCGCACGTTATACTCTTCGTTACAGGCATTGCATCTTTCTTAGCCATCAACTTCTTCCGCAGTCCGAAACGTCATTTTGTGGTGCAAGATGGTGCCATTGTTGCTCCGGCCGACGGTAAAATAGTAGTAATAGAAGAGGTATTTGAGCCAGAAATACTCAAGCGTAAAGTATTGCAAGTGTCGATATTCATGTCGCCACTCAACGTACACATCAACTGGTATCCAGTAGGTGGTCTTATTAAATTTAGCACACATCAGCATGGCAATCACAAACGAGCATATTTGCCTAAATCATCAACTGAAAACGAACGTAGTTCAGTGATAATAGAGACCAAAAATGGCGTAGAGATATTGGCACGTCAGATAGCGGGTGCAATGGCCCGACGAGTGGTTTGCTACGCAGAAGAGGGCGAAACAATAAAGCAATCAGAGCAAATGGGCTTTATAAAATTTGGCTCTCGAGTTGACCTTTTCCTTCCGATAGGAACACAAATAGACGTCAAGTTGAAAGAGAAAACAACAGGCGGTCAGACAATTATAGGTTGGCTCAAATAAAGAAGAATAACATCAACACAAAGATAAAATTCACAAGAGCCTGCTTAACACCAAAGCAGGCTTATTTTTAACCACACAAAAACTTTCAGAAGTTGAAAACGAGAGGTACTTACTTTGATCTGATAGATCAGACCTACTATTTTCCACAAGACGGTTTTGACCTCGAAAACGGGAACTTGTTTTTTCACAACGTCTCGTTGAAGTTTATCATTGAAAAATATGGCACACCGCTGAAGATAACCTATCTGCCCAAAATAGGCGAACAAATAAAGCGCATACGCAATTTGTTTAGCAAAGCCATAAAAACCAACGGCTATAAAGGCAGCTACAAATATTGCTATTGCACCAAAAGTTGCCACTTTTCATTTGTGGTAAAAGAAACCTTGCAATATCAGGTGCAGCTCGAAACCTCATCGGCCTACGACCTCGACATCGTACGTGAGCTCTACGAAGAAGGCACCATAAGCAAAGACATCTTGATAATAAACAACGGCTCAAAAAGCGACCTTTATCTGCAAAAGATAAAGATGATACAAGACCTTGGCTTCAAAAATTGCATCACAGTGCTCGATAGCAAAAGCGAGCTACAACGCCTACTCGACATAACCAAAAATGGCATAGTCAATGTTGGCATCAGAATGGCTATCGACGAAGAACCACAGTCGGCTTACTACACCTCGCGCCTTGGCATTCGCCCATCAGAAATATTAAAATTCTACAACGATGAGATAAAAGACAATCCGCGCGTCAACCTTGAAATGTTTCACTTCTTTGTCGACTCGGGCATCAAAGACAACCTCTACTTCTGGGGCGTATTTCAGAAAGCACTATCAGTATATGCCGAACTAAAGAAAAACTGCGAAAGCCTACACATGCTCGACCTTGGTGGCGGACTACCTATACGCAACAACTTGGGCTTTGAATACGACTACAAATACATTGTAAATGAGCTTGTTAGAGGAATAAAAGAGGTTTGCATCAACGAAGAGATTGACGAACCCGACATACTGACCGAATTTGGCAAATATACAGTTGGTGAATCAGGAGCTGTAATATTCAAAGTAGCAGAAGCTAAGCAACAAAACGACACCGAGTTATGGTATATCATTGACAATAGCCTCATGACTACCATACCCGACTCGTGGGGTATTTGCGAAAAATTCATCCTCCTGCCCGTAAACAAATGGGACAAACCATACACAAGAGTCAACATTGGCGGTACAACGTGCGACCATGCCGACTACTACAACACCGAAGACCTAAACCAACAAGTATACCTGCCCAAACTTTCGAAAGACGACGACGACCCACTCTACATCGGATTCTTCCATACAGGCGCTTATCAAGACTCGATAAGTGGCTATGGAGGCATCAAACACTGCCTAATTCCTTCGCCCAAACACGTAGTCATTGACCGCGACGAAAACGGACAAATAATAGATTACCTCTTTAGCGAAGAGCAAAGTTCTGACGAAATGCTACGCATATTGGGCTACAATCGCCGATAACCAAACATCTCACAGCCGATGGATTACTATAGCATACCCATTCAAAATATCCTATTCCTCGACATCGAAACAGTGCCGCAATGTGCTAACTACGACCAAGTTGCTGACGATATGAAGCCACTTTGGGATAAAAAAGCCATGCAAATAAGAAAAAACGATGAAGAGCCAGCCGACATATATCAGCAAGCTGGAATATATGCTGAGTTTGGGCGCATAGTGTGTATATCGGTAGGGTTTATCAGAGAAGAAAATGGCATAAAAACATTCTTCAGCAAGTCATTTGCTGACCATGATGAACGCAAACTATTAGTAGACTTCAAAAAACTTATAGATCAAAACTATTCGGTTTCGGGTAGATATATTTGTGGACATAACGTCAAAGAATTTGACATGCCATATATAGCTCGGCGCATGGTTATCAATGGATTGCAACTGCCTATACCACTGCAAATAGCTGGCAAAAAACCATGGGAAGTGCAATTCATTGACACCTTAGAAATGTGGAAATTTGGCGACTACAAAGCCTACACTTCGCTCAACCTGCTTACACATGTGCTTGGCATACCAACACCCAAAGACGATATCGATGGCAGTCAAGTAGCAACAGTTTATTACGAAGAAAACGACCTGAAACGCATATCGGTATATTGCGAAAAAGATATTTTGGCAACGGCACAAGTATTCTTGAAAATGACAGGACACGACATTATCGACCAAGAACATAACGTAGTGCACAAAGATTGATAGCAAAAATATATTCTTCATAAAACAACATAAAAAGCTATCCGACAGTAAGTTGGATAGCTTTTTTTACATCTGAATAAAATAGTTTTACAAAAAATATCATTTTTTCTGTCCAAAATAAGGTTACATTTTACCTCAATGTGTTATTAAGGTATGTAAATACAGAGGTAATCTATTAATCTGGGTGAAACAAAAAATCAGAATTAATAAAACGCCCCTACAAATAACACCAATAAACCATGAAAGTAATAATGATATTTGTAGTAGCTATTCTGTTGGTAGCTACATGCAGCTCAGATGTTGCTGAACAGCCCCAAAAACAAAAACTATCCTTATTCAAATTCGAAACATTGAACAATGCATTGGAAGCAACCCCAGACACTATTGTTTCTTTATCAGACAACATCGACCTTAGTACTGCCGATGAGGAAAAATAGTGAACATCTTGGAAGTATTTTATTGTATATAAATCATAATATAATATGCATAAATTCACATATATAATATGTATATTTAAGTATTATTTTAAGCTAAAAATCTGTAATAATAAAGTTTGATTGATAATTTTTGACTAAAAAAAAGCCATATAGTCAACCTTTTTTGTACTTTTGCGTTATAATACCTTGTTTTAAGGTTGTGAAAACGAAAAAAGAATATAATAAGTTAAGCAATATGAAGTTAAGTATCAAGCAGTTAACTGTCATTACGAGTGCTAGTTGTGTAGCACTCTTTATGTCATGTTCTGGTGGCCGTGGCGGTAGTTCGAATTCATCGAATACAACAGGCTGGGCATACAACGACCCTGATTGGGGTGGCTTTGAATATCAGTCAGGTTTTGAGCAAGAGACAGGTCCGGGTCTCGTATTTATCGAAGGTGGTACTTTCATTCAGGGACGTGTAGAACAAGACGTAAACTGGGGTATGGATAATGTACCACGTAGAGTAACCGTAGCATCATTCTATATTGATGAATGTGAGATAAGCAATGCCAACTATCGTGAATGGTTGCATTGGGTCAACAAAGTATATAGCGAATATCCAGACCAATACAAAGCAGCCTTGCCAGATACATTAGTTTGGCGTCGTCCGTTGGCATACAACGAACCATACGTAGAAAACTATCTGCGCCACCCAGCATACGCTGACTATCCAGTTGTAGGTGTTAGCTGGCGTCAGGCAAACAACTATTGCAAGTGGCGTACTGACCGTGTAAACGAAATGTTGCTTGTTGATATGGGCGTTTTGGAAATGAACGTCAACGACCAACAAGGCGAAAACAACTTCGATACCGAAGCATACCTCTACGGACAATATGAAGGCGTAGCAGGCAAAAAACCAATACAAGACCTTAGCAACCAAGGCGAAACACGTCGTGTACGTCGCGATGATGGCATCCTCTTGCCAAGCTACCGACTCCCAACCGAAGCTGAATGGGAATATGCAGCACTTGGTTTGATAGGCAACACCGAAAGCGAACGTATGTCAGACCGTAAAATATTCCCATGGAATGGTCACGTAGTACGTAATGCAACAGATTCTGATCGTGGTAAGATGATGGCCAACTTCGTCAGAGGCAATGGCGACTATATGGGTACCGCTGGCGAGCTCAACGATAAAGGTGATATCACAGTTCCGGTTAGATCATATTGGCCAAACGACTACGGCTTGTATTGCATGGCAGGCAACGTAAACGAATGGGTCAACGACGTTTATCGTCCACTTACATTTGAAGATGAAGACGAATTCAACCCATATCGTGGTAATGTAATGAGAAAGAAAGTGCTCAACGAAAGTGGTGCACCTGTAGAAAAAGACTCACTTGGTCGCATTCGATACACCATCGAAACAGACAAAGATATAGCCGACCGCAAGAACTATCGTACAGCTGACAACATCAACTACCTCGATGGTGATGGTCGTTCGAACCTCGCAAATGGTGGCGATTGGACTAACTCTGAATCAAACACAGAGACGATGTATGCTGGCACACCAAACTCTAATGGCTTGCGCAACCTCGTATCTGACCTCACTCGCGTATACAAAGGCGGCGGTTGGCGCGACCGTGCTTATTGGCTCAGCCCCGGCACTCGTCGTTTTATGGACGAACGTGAAAGCCGCGATGACATTGGCTTCCGTTGCGCTATGATTAGAGTAGGTTCGCCAGAGAAAAATAAAAAATAAAAACTGCTTGACTTTATTATAATCAATGAGGGGGGTGGATTCGGATTCTGCCCCCTTTATTTTTTACTAAAAAATGAATATCGAAAAATTATACGAAGCCTTTTTGGCATCGAAAGGAATATCAACCGACACCCGAACCATAGAAGAGGGTACATTATTTGTAGCGCTCAAAGGCGAAACATTTGACGCTAACACTATGATAGCTCAAGCACTTGAAAAAGGTGCAAGCCACGTGCTGACTACAGATAGTGCTTATCAGAACAATCCGAAAGCAACTGTTGTGCCTGACACACTCGTAGCCTTGCAGCAATTAGCAAGCTATCATAGGCAACAACTCAACATACCAATAATAGGAATAACAGGCACCAACGGCAAAACCACAACCAAAGAGCTTGTATCGGCAGTGCTACGCAAAAAATACAACGTATACAACACCAAAGGCAACCTCAACAACCATATTGGAGTGCCACTTTCGCTACTTTCTATCACCAGCGAACACGACATAGCAGTAATAGAGATGGGAGCAAGTCATTTGGGCGAAATAGCCGAATTGGCTGCTATAGTAAACCCTACCGGCGGACTGATAACCAACGTAGGAATAGCTCACATACAAGGTTTTGGCTCATTTGAAGGTGTGAAGAAAACCAAAGGTGAACTCTATTTGCAACTAAAGAAAACCAATGGCACCATATTTATAAATGCTACCAACGAACATTTGGTAGGTATGCTTGCCGACTACGACCATACTATATCGTATGGCACAGATATGGAGCAATGCTTGGTTGACGGGCATGTAGTAGAGATGAGTGAAACACTCAACTTTGAATGGCGCTACAACAATGCCAATTATCGCACAGTACACACGCATTTGACAGGTGCCTACAACCTTGAGAATGCACTTGCTGCAGTTACAGTTGGAAGTTTCTATGGTGTAACAGAAGCCGACATTTGCGAAGCGATATCAGACTATGTACCATCTAATAATCGAAGCCAAATAGTAACCACAAGCCGGAATCGCTTAGTGCTCGATGCTTACAACGCTAATCCTTCGAGCATGAATGCTTCGATAGACAACTTTGCATCGTTACCGGGCGAAAATAAAACATTGGTACTTGGAGCTATGCGCGAACTTGGCTCAGAACAAGATGCACAACATTTGGCTATATTGCAGAAAATAAACAAATTAGGATTCGAATTGGTTTATCTGGTAGGCGATGAGTTTAAGACCTTTGCTGCTCAATATCCAACATACAAGATTGTGAGCAAAGTTGAAGAGCTATACGACGATATGCAAAAGCTAAGTGGTAAATATATTTTGATAAAAGGTTCAAGATCGAACAAACTTGAGCAACTGACTGATAAGTT
>CAJONN010000003.1 GCA_905235955.1 uncultured Marinilabiliaceae bacterium | reverse complement strand
AAGCGTCGGCAAATATCAGCAATCCACTGACGATATTCGTTGTCGATATGTATGAGCTGGTCGGTCATTAACTTTACTTTTTATCACACCCGCAGCATCGTCTTTTGCATTGCTTTTGATTTCAAACTTTGAAAGTTCCTAAGTTTCAAACTACCAAAAAAACAAGCATCAGGCTGACGCTTTTATGTATGTAGCTGCACCAAGATTATAGCCACTGGTGCAAGGATTCGCCATTTTTCTATTTATTTGGCGTGCAAATATACTCTTTTGCAATGGCAATTAAACGATTGAGGTCTCCAATTCAATGTTTGCGACAGTGTCGCAAATATTTCGGCTTCTGGGTAAGTATTGAACACCTTTAACATTCTTGTGAGAGCCGAGTAACTAACGTTAGTTGAAAAACCCTTTACATCGAGAATTTCTACTTTCGGATCGTTTCCAATTCTTTCATTATCCGCTCTTTTTCATTACTGCCTTTGGTGCTAAGTCGCAACAACGGAACACCAATTTTATCTAAAATGGAATTCTTCAATTGGTCTCTGTTCCACTGCACGCTACCTTTTTGGTGGAAAGAAACGCCATCAACTTCTATTACAAGCATTGGTTGTTTGGTTGTGGCGTCATACAGCATAAAATCCAACAATGTCCAGCTGTGGGTGGCATATACACATTCTTCATTTGTTAGTTCGGCATTATTGACATTTATTAGTCGGGCAAGCGGATATTGAAACAAAATATTCAAATGCTGCCACTCTGGCATTGCTACAATTTCCTTTAGGACGGTCATCATTATGTTTTCAGAAATATATTCGGAAACATTAACTTGTTTTGAAACAAATGCCATTCTTTCTTCTGTATACTGTTTATACAAAATGTCGAACACCGACCTGATAGAACCTTCTTTTACAATTCCCTCACAATTTTCAATATATCTGACAAGGGCTTGAATATTATTGTCAGCCATCTCGTTGCCGTTGACTATTATCGAAAAGTGCTTTTTCGCCCTCGACACAGCCACATTCAGCAAATGCGGGTCGTCAACAAATTCGCGTATTGTATTATCGACAGTGCAGAGTATTATGGCATCTTCTTCTCTTCCTTGAAATTTGTGAACGGTAGAAACGGGAATTCCATTTATCTTGTTTTCCTCCAACAAACGACTAATCAATTTTGCCTGCTCGTTGTATGGAACTATAACCCCAATGCTATCATATTGCTCTTTCAGTCTTACAATTTCTTGAATGGTTTCTTCGGCTTGTCTTTCGTTTACAGTGCCTACAGCATGATTTCCTTTAACTGTTCTAATGACCGACAGAGAAGGTTGTTCTGAACGTTTGGTCATTGGTATCAGTTGGTTATGATAAAAACGTTGGTTGCAAAAACCGATAATACGCGGTTCGCACCGATAATGCTCCCTAAGCAGAGTTACGGGTGCGTCTGGAAATACTTGCTGAACAGACGAAAGAAAACTATTGCCGAAATACTTGTATTCTGGCGTTATTTCGTATCGGGAATACAGATTATCAGCCTTAATGCGGACATCTTCAGTAACAACATTGGGCAATTGCTTGTCATCACCAACAATAACTGCGGATTTTGCGCAATTCAACGATAGCGCACCTGCGGCAATATCCACTTGAGAAGCCTCATCCATAATAATCATATCAAACGGAACGGCCTGATTTATATTAGTTGTTGCAGAAAATGTCGTGCTCAAAACTATAGGGTATTCCTTTAGAAAATCTTGCACGTTAAATGCCATCAAATCGTTTGATTGAAAAATTGGTCTCGACTGGCGCTTTCCGAACTTTTTGTATAGGCACGCTTCAAAATACTCCTTGCTTAGAGCCTTATAGTTTTTATACAAGTTTTCAAACTTTTGGCACTCGCTGGTTAATCTTGAAAGTTCATCTTTGTTCTCTCTGTGTTTATTGCTATGAGCGGCTGATTCTATTGCATCACGGTCAATTTCTTTGAATCCGAATCCGCGAACCCACGATTTCAGTTTGTTCGTAAGTGATATACGGTTTTTCCTTGCTAAATTGTCTTCTATCGACAAAAGAAGTGCATACAACTTTGCCGAAGAGCATTTTGGTATTTTGCGTAATTCAGAATAATGATATTGTTCTGCTTGTATTTCGAATTGGGCAATTTGTTCTTCCAAATAGGCTATCCGTTGAATATCAGCAAAATACTTCGGTAGTTTTGTCGAAATCGATGTCAAAAGTTTTTTGATTTCTGCAATTCTACTGTTGTTTCGCTCCCAATTTTGTGTCAATGGATATTTCCCTGTCTGATTATCAAAAAAACGGTCTTTGTTTTCTGCTTTACCAAGGAAGGCTACTAAAAAGTCATAACCATGTGACGATAGTTTCTCGTTGATATTCAGTACCGCAGAATTGTTGTTTGAGACAATTTGAACGTTTTTGTCTTGCAATATCAGGTTGGCGACAATATTTAGAATAGTTTGCGTTTTTCCTGTTCCCGGTGGGCCTTGAATTATGGAAATATCAGCAGTTAAGGCTTTTCTAACAGCAGCGTATTGGTCCTCGTTGCAACCAAACGGGAACACCATAAAACATGGGGAACGGTGATATTCCAATTTTGATTTTTGGGGCTCTAAATACTTTGCCATCAACGAGCCCTTGAAAACAAATTTTGCCGCGGCATATTTGTCTGCCAAACTGATTTCGCCATCTTCCCCAATTCCAATACGGCTCAACCCAGACAATGATTCCAAATATGTAAGCACCTTTCCTTTGCCGTCGCGAATAGAACTTTCTATTTGGCAAGATTCTTTCAACTCGTATGCTATATAACCATTAGTGTATTCTAACCCATAGATAGTATTAGCATTGTTCTTGTACTCGTGTATTGTGTGTATAATTCCATATTTATTGTCCTTGTCACAATATCGGAAATCACCTGTATATGTCTTTACGTATAGGAATTGTTCAACATCGTATATGTTGTATGAGCGAGTAACATACTCTCCCTTGCTTGTAAAAGTTACTCGAAGAATAGGCGAATTGTAGTATGTTCCTTCTTTACAACTCACTACATTGGAATATATCTTTCCTTTGATTATGTAAACATTTGTGGGTCTCATATATATGAACATCTACTTTCAAAAACGAGATAGCTGACGCTTTTATGTATGGCATAGCAATGCGAAGATAAGAAAAAGTAAGAAATGAGAAGGGTGTTTGGGAGGGAAAACTATTGAATGTTTGCAAGCAATGCAGATGTTGGCCTTTCCATCCGGCAGAAGGCGAACCACCTTTTACCCAAATCTTTCAGCGAAGCCCCGATGTAATAAACATTTTCAATATTGAATGTAGATCACAAAATAGATACGCATTGCACATTGCAGATTAAATATTTTTTACTACCTTTGCACCCAAATCGTACGATGGAAAAATTAAGTATACCTCTTATAAGTAAGTTTACTAAAACCGAAACGGAGACGAGTTTGTAAGACATACAACACTTAATTTTGAGTAGTACACAAATAAATAATAAATGAAAACATTTGACATCAAGGGCTCTAAAAGAGTTGCTGGCGGCAAGAAAGCTGTAAAAGCTCTCCGCAAAGAAGGACTTGTTCCTTGCGTAATCTATGGTAATGGTACTGAAGCTACCTCATTTGCAGTAGAAGAGACTCAGTTCCGCAACCTCATCTACACTCCAAACATCTACATCGTAAATGTTGAAATAGATGGCAAAGTGCAGAAGGCTATCCTCAAAGACCTTCAGTTTCACCCAGTATCTGACGAACTTTTGCACGTCGACTTCCTCGAAGTAACCGACGACAAACCTGTAACCATCGCTCTTCCTATCAGCATCGAGGGTAACAGCGAAGGCGTTCGTGCAGGTGGTAAACTCCAAGTAGAAATGCGCAAGCTCATCGTCAAAGGTCTCATCAAAGACCTTCCTGATGTATTGAAGATTGACATCACCGAACTCGGACTTGGCAAAGCTCTTAAGGTACAAGACCTCAACTTCAACAACCTCGAAGTTCTCAACGCTAAAAATGCAGTTGTTGTATCAGTACGCATGACTCGTGCTGCTAAATCAGCCGCTGCTGAAGCTGCTAAATAATTAAGCTTTTAGCACACAACACTTCATCAAAAATGCTCTGAATGACTTTCATTCGGAGCATTTTCTTATTTATACTACACGACACCAAAGTAAATAAGCATCAATTTATTATCTTTGCATCATTAACAGAAAAAAACAAAATATCACTATGAAAATAGCTTTAGTTGGCTACGGGAAAATGGGCAAAACTATCGAAGAAATAGCCATAAGCCGCGGACACGAAATAGTTTGCAAAATAGACCTTACAGAAAACGGCTCATTCGACTCACCTGAATTCGATTCTGCCGACATCGTTATCGAATTTACAGCACCAAGCGCAGCATTTAGCAACTACCTAAAATGCTTCGAACACAACAAACCAGTAGTGAGTGGCACCACTGGTTGGCTCGCCAAAATGCCACAAATAGAACAAATGTGCGCTGATGGCAAGCAAACATTCTTCTACTCATCAAACTTCAGCTTGGGCGTCAACATATTCTTCGAAATCAACCGCCAATTGGCTCGCATAATGAACCAATTTAGCAACTACGACGTTTCAATGACTGAAACTCACCATATACACAAACTCGACGCCCCAAGTGGCACTGCCATATCATTGGCAAACGGCATCACCGACAACCTTGACCGCAAAAACTCATGGACACTCGCACCAGAAAAACGCCCAGATGCTGTAGAAATAACAGCCTTGCGCGAAGGTGAAGTACCAGGCATACACACCATCAAATACGACTCTGACGTAGACTTTATCGAAATAACACATAGTGCAAAATCGCGTCGCGGATTCGCATTTGGCGTTGTACTTGCTGCCGAATTTACACTTGGCAAAAAAGGCGTTTTGGGCATGAAAGATATGCTCGGATTCTAAAACAAAAAAAATTATGAATTAGTATGAAAAAATTAATTCTCAGCAACATACCCATCCGCCAATGGATAACAGGTTCTATTATGACGGTGCTCTTTTTGCTCCTCGTGATATGGATTGGCAACTGGTGGCTATTATTGCTCACACCTTTGGTTGTTGACTGTTACCTTACTCAAATATTGCCATGGGATATTCTCAAAAAAGATAAAAACGGCAATCGCAGAGGCGGACTTTGGGAATGGTTAGATACCATCATATTTGCACTCTTTTGGGTATACATCATACACCTTTTTTTCATTCAGATGTACAAAATACCATCGAGTTCGCTCGAAAAAAGCCTGCTCGTTGGCGACCATCTTTTTGTAAGCAAAGTCAACTACGGACCACGTATGCCCAATGCCCCACTCTACGTTCCGATGACACAAAACTCATTGCCATTTAGCAATATAAAATCATACTTAGAGTGGCCACTATGGGACTATCACAGACTTGCAGGACTCGAAAAAGTACAACACGATGACATTGTTGTATTCAACTTTCCGTGTGGCGACACAGTTTGCATCAACCTCTCCAACCCCGACTACTACACCATCTTGCTGAGCGAAGGCTCTAACTACGTAGCGCATCACCCCGAAATAATAAATGGAAAACATTTTAGCAACTCATGGGAACGCAATCACTTCTTGATGGAATATGGCAGAAAACGCGTATGGAGCTCAGCCGACGCATTAGGTGGCATCGTATGGCGACCTGTTGACAAACGCGACTGCTACGTAAAACGTTGCATAGCATTGCCCGGCGACACACTGCAAATAATACACAACAATGTATACGTCAATGGACAACTGCACCCCAACGCCCCCGATGTGCAGCATAACTATAGCATCAAAACCAATGGCATAATACTCAACGACCGATTCTTTGAACAACTTGGCATCTCAAACGAAGATAGGCAAAGCGGAGGATACGGACCAAACTACTTCTTGCCACTAACTGCACAAAAGGCTGAAATAGTGAAGAATATGCCTACCATTGAAAGCATAGAGATAGACGAAGAGGAGGTCGACTCTACAGGTACAAGCGTATTCCCATTCAGCCAAGACTATCCGTGGAGCAGAGACAACTATGGACCAATTTGGATACCATCAAAAGGCACAACAATAACCCTCGACGACAAAAACATTATGCTCTACGAACGCATCATAACATCGTACGAAGGTCATACGCTCAACTACAAAAATGGCAAAATATACATCGACGGTGAAGAGGCAACACAATACACCTTTGCAATGGACTACTATTGGATGATGGGCGACAATAGACACAAATCGTCTGACTCCAGATATTGGGGCTTTGTACCAGAAGATCACATTGTGGGCAAACCACTCTTCGTATGGCTCTCACTCGACCCCGACAAGTCGTTCTTCAGCAGCATCCGTTGGAATCGTATGTTTATGAAAGTAAAATAACGCAGAGTTTTGAAACGACCTATCATACCTAAAGCATTCAGGCATATTATCATAGCGATATGTGCCTGTTTGCTTGTTATACTCATTCTGATAGCAATACTTGTCAACATCTGCACACTACAAATGCCCGGACAAGAAACAAGCACTTATATCATCAGAAAATCGATATCATCTATCTATCTAAAAAACAAAACAATAGCCATCAACACACCAAATGGCCAAACACTACTTAGGCTTGTTGCAACCAATACTGACACACTACTGATAAACAACGGCTACACTTATGTCAACTCAGCACTTACAAACGAAGCATACGACGTAAGTAGCTCATTTATAGTATCAAAAGACATAACGCACAAAACATTGCACTCCATACAACGCCTAAACGACAAGGCTCAAATTTTTGACACAATAAGTCTGCCAATAAACCAAATAAAAGACGATTGGAAAATATATCTGCGCGCCCCAATACCCAAAAACATACCAGACACACGCATCTATCCGCATAACGACAAAATAAATTGGAACGCCTACAACTTAGGACCAATACGCATACCCTCAAAAGGCGAAACAATATTACTCGACGAAAAAAACATGGCCATCTATGCTCCACTAATAAAAGCATACGAGGATGCAGAGCCACATCCTAACACTTCATACACCTTCAAGCACAACTACGTTTGGGCTATGTGCGACAACCGCGATATATGCTCTGACAGTAGAATATTCGGTCCGCTACCCGCAGATAATATCATTGGCATAATACAAATGAAATTATGGTAAAAAATCAACATATAAACTTCCAACCAATATGCATAAACTACTTATTATCACAATACTAACAGCCACTTGCATTAATGCAATAGCACAAAAAATAACCCGACAAGGCTACGTCAACCTATACAAACAATGGGCTATCACCGAGATGAACCGTGTAGGCATACCCGCAAGCATCACACTCGCACAAGGCATACTTGAGTCAGAATGTGGCAACAGCCGATTGGCCATTGAAGGCAACAACCACTTTGGCATAAAATGCCACTCAGACTGGACAGGTGAAAGCATCTATCACGATGACGACAGAAACCACGAATGCTTCCGCAAATACACCTCAGCCTACGACTCATTTAAAGACCACTCTGATTTTCTCCGAGAGAAAAGCAGATATAGTAACCTCTTCAAACTCGACCATACCGATTACAAAAGTTGGGCATACGGACTAAAAGCAGCAGGCTATGCCACCGACCCACAATATGCTCAGAAACTTATTACCATCATAGAAGAGATGGGACTCGAAGCATACGACACCGGACAAACACCAGCTACTGCCGACGATGCAAACCATTACACCTACGACATCAACAACGGCTATGTAGCTGAAAACGACACCGAAAAACCCAAGTTGCGAGTAAAGAAAAATGCACTCTATAGCATCAATCCGCTACACGAACACACTGTTGACTACAACAACGGAGTGAAATATATCACAGTGATGAATGGCGACACATTTGTATCTATTGCCAAAGAATTCCACCTACTCGTGAGCGAACTCTTGGCCTACAACGACCTTGACGCTACCGCTGACATAAACCAAATAAAATATCTCTACATACGAGCTAAAAAGAACAGAGCACACCCATCGTGCTCTACTCATACTGTTCAGAAAGGTGAAACAGTATGGAGCATATCTCACAAATATGGCATCAAACTCAGAAAACTGCGCCGATTCAACAGACTATCTACATTCGACACAGTTACTGAAGGTCAGGTGCTCAATTTGCGATCATCGAAATAATAGAGACTACACATAGTACAAGAACAACAATCGTCGGAAGATTTAGCACATTGCTTTCTCCCGACGATTGTTATTTATAGCTTCAAAAACTGCTTATTCACAAGCCTTTAGGCTCATATCCAAGCTGCTTACATGATGAGTAAGTGCACCAACTGAAATATAGTCGACACCACACTCAGCATAGTCGCGCAAAGTGTCAAGCGTAATACCACCCGATGACTCAGTTTCATACTGCCCATTTATTATCTTTACAGCCTTCTTAGTTGTTTCGATGTCAAAATTATCAAGCATAATACGAAATACGCCACCAGCCTGCATCACTTGCTGCAACTCATCTAAGTTGCGCACCTCAACCTCTATCTTTAAGTCTTTATTGTTGGCTTTCAGATAATCTTTAGCACGCTGAATGGCTTGCGGAATACCACCTGCAAAGTCGTTATGATTATCTTTGAGCATTATCATATCAAACAAACCAATACGATGATTGACACCACCACCTATTTTTACAGCCAACTTATCGAGCAAACGCATACCCGGCGTTGTTTTCCGAGTATCGAGCACGTGAGTATGTGTACCTTCCAAACGTTTCACGTATACGTTGGTTGCAGTAGCAATGCCACTCATGTGTTGCATAATGTTCAGCACCAAACGCTCAGCAAGCAAAAGTGCACGCGTATGTAGCTTTACTCTGAAAGCTATATCGCCCTTTTTTACAGCTGTACCATCGCCAATAAGTTTTACAAATTCAGTGTCAGGGTCAAGTTTGAGAAACACCTTCTGAGCCACATCTACGCCTGCCAATATGCCATCTTCTTTGATAATGAGTTGTGCTTTCCCGATAGCCTCAGCAGGTATACATGAAAGTGATGAATGGTCGCCATCGCCAACGTCTTCGCGTATGGCATTATCAATGAATTGATCAAGATATGTTTCGAAATCTGTCATTTATTATAGTTTAAAAATATTTTTTCAATGGTCAAAACGCTCTACTTTTATCTGATGAATAACCACTTGTCCATTGTTTGGCTGAGTTAGGATATACGTTTTGTATACTCCACCATCGCACGAGAGCGAACCAATAGTCATTGTAGAAGCCGACATCGACTGTTCGTGCTCAACAACAAAATGCGGATTGTGTACTATAGAAAAGAATTTGCTCATCACCACTTCAGCTTGTTTCTTGCTATAAACATTAGCACCGCCTTGAGGCATCGACACTTCAACCATCGAATTGAAATGTGCCGATAATAATACAGCATTGCCATCTGACAACGACTGATATACTTCATACGGAAGTACATAATTCCATTGCGTCGTATCAGCTGATGTTGGTGCTTGCGACACCTCAGTTTGAGCATTGGCATTGCCAACAAACATCAGCAATAAAACAAACACGACACACAAATATGTAATTATGTTTTTCATATCATTTGAATGCTTTACAAAAATACCTCGTTTTTTCTTACAACAATCTAAAACAACAACAAAAACTTATCCAAAGTAGCTTTTTCGGCTCAAAAAAAATACACTATTTGTAATTTTGTTGTGAAATAACAATGCAAGTATATTTTTTTAAGATGAAAACTACACTAATTGCCATTGGCAAAACCGACGAAGAGTATCTACAATATGGCATAGACAAATACACGCAACGCATCAACCGCTATGCGCCATTTGAGCTAAAGATTTTGCCCGATGTAAAACGAGGCAAGAGCATTTCAGAGCAGCAACAAAAGACACAAGAGGGCAATATGATTTTGAAGGAGATAACTGAAAGCGACATTATGGTGCTGATGGACGAGAATGGCAAGGAGCTAACATCAAGAAAATTTGCCAATTTCTACCAACAATGTGCCAATAGCGGTGCTAAACGGTTGGTATTTGTCATTGGCGGTCCGTATGGTTTTTCTGATGAAGTGTATCAGAAGGCGCAACACAAAATTTCGCTATCACAAATGACATTTTCGCATCAGATGGTGCGCCTTATTTTTGCTGAGCAACTATATCGCGCCCACACCATCTTGAATGGCGAGCCTTATCATCATGACTGATAAAAAAGACAGAGCCCATCAACCTATAAATTCTAAAGTTGATGGGCTTGATTATTTTTTAAGTCGGGGTGAGGCGACTCGAACGCCCGACCCCTACGTCCCGAACGTAGTGCGCTACCAACTGCGCTACACCCCGATTTAAATATTCCTTTATCTTACGTATCTATCGATATAGTCACCAAAGACATTATCGTTGCGCAATACTACCTGTCTGTTGAACTCCATAAAGTTGTGGCGAAGTTCATCATACTCTTGCTCTAATGCTTCGCGTTCTTCACCTTCGGCACGTTTCAATTTTTTCGACACTTTGAACATTACGCTATCTACTCCCATTTTGTATTCGCGCCAATGTTGCAACGAGTCGTTGAGTGCGGTGCCATGAGCTACACTCTGCTTGTTTAGCGTCACCCAAATATGTCCCGGCTCTTTTATCAATACCAATCTATCAATAAACAAGCGCATCATCGGACGCATTCGGAGTTCGCAAACTTCTGGTCGGTTCACCTTTCCTTCAAAGTGAAACCTACCATTGCGTATCACCGCAGAGTCTTGTCCCTCTAACGAAGAGCTACCAAATGATACCATATATATGGTTTCGCCTTCAAAACTTGCTCCACCATATAGTGTTCCGTCAATTTCGTACGAATCGTTAGAACCACATGAAGCAATGATAAACATAAGTATTATATATGATATCACTCTTTTCATAGTAGGCTGTATTGGTTTTTTCAAATTCGGTTGCAAATATAGCATATTTTATTCAGTTGTGTGAGGGTGATTATTATTTTTTTACTCAATTTTTCAGTACTTGACAGTATATCGTTCTGATTTTTCATATTCATAACCATAAATATCAACTGGCGCAATGCGTACAACGTGCCTTGTACGTTTATGACCTGTTTGAGGCAATGTGTATGACTGAGTGCCAACGATGTCGAGTATGCTTTCTTCTTGCTGATTGCCTTTAGGGTATTCATACACTACATAGAATCGCACCGAGTCTGCATTACTACACTGCCATTGCAACTCACCACTAACCTTCTCTAATCCAAACACTTGCGCACCGCTAAGCACTTGACTCTGATGCTTATTGACCGATAACGCTCTGTGCTGATAAAAGTCAGTTTTCAGTTTTTGCTCAAAGCCAAGTATGTCTCGATTAAACTGCCTATAGCTAAAAAACACACTACCACTCAATGCGTTATGCGAACGCACTTTGAGTATCTGCGAAGGCATTTCGTTGGCATTTTTCCATGGTTTAGTTGAGTCGTTGATTTTGTAAACAGCATGCCCTACAAACACATCGATGCCTGTAGGTTCAAAGGTATTGCCCCACCAGTTGTGTAGTTCATCAAAGTCAACTGCCCTATTACCGGCTTCCCAATATATTTGTGGCACTACGTAGTCTATCCACTTCATTTCAGCCCAATGAAGCACATCAGCATAGAGTACGTCGTAATCGGTAACGCCAGCGCGAGTATTACTGCCACGTGGGTCAGCATTTTTATTGCGCCAAACGCCAAACGGACTTATGCCAAAACGCAACCATGGCTTGATGCTATGCACCACATTACTAACTGAGCTAATGAGGCTATCGACATTGCTTCGACGCCAATCGGCAAGCGAGAGGTTATTTGGATTGTAGAGTGTGTATGATTTTTCGTCATGAAAAACTTCGCCTTGCACTGGGTATGGATAGAAATAGTCATCGAAGTGAATGCCATCGACATCGTAGCGTTGGACTATTTCAGCAACAACGGAGTCAATATATTGGCGCACTTGTGGCAATGCTGGGTTGAGATATTGCTTGTCGGCATAGTTGATGAGCCACTCTGGGTGCTGCTTTGAGATGTGTTGCTTGCTGCAAAGATAGTCGGGCTTAGGTGTCGCACGCAACGGATTGATCCATGCATGAAGTTCGATGCCACGCTTGTGTGCCTCTTCTACCCAAAAAAGCAGTGCATCAAAGTTGGCAGGGAGAGTATCTTCAGTGCCACTCATATAATATGTAAGTGGCTCAATATTTGAGCGATAGATAACATCAGACGATGGACGCACTTGCAAAAAGATGGTATTGAGCCTCATAGCTTTGGCGCGTTCAAGAATGACGATAGCTTCAGCTTTGAGCGAGTCAGCTGATAGCGATGGAACTGATGGCCAGTCGATATTGTTTATTGTAGCCACCCACAAGCCACGCATTTCGCGCTCTGAAGGTGTATCAAGTGGGATGGTCTGAGTCCATATTTGAGTGATACTGAAAATAGATATCAGCAGTGTCAGAATGTTTCTCATAATGCTAATCAGAGAGTGAAGCGCTTTCATTTTTTAGTAGTATATGAGGCCAATTGAGCATTGATAGAATCAATATAATCAAGCAACTCATTTTTCCCCATTTCTTTGGCCGAAGAGGTTATAAAGCTCATCGGCATTTCATGCCACTCTTGCAACATAATATTTTTATATTGTTTTGTATTTTGCTCTATTTCAGATGGTTTGAGTTTATCAGCTTTGGTAAATACTATGGCAAATGGCACGCCTTCTTCGCCAAGCATACGCATAAATTCCAAATCTATTTTTTGTGGTTCGTGCCTTATATCGACCAACACAAATAGGCACGTAAGTTGCTGACGTTTAAGAACATAATCAGTAACAATACTCTGAAATTTTTCTTTTGTACTTTTTGAAACGCGTGCATAACCATATCCGGGCAGGTCGACCAGATACCATTGTTTGTTGATGATGAAATGGTTGATAAGTTGTGTTTTTCCGGGAGTGCCACTCACCTTAGCTATATTGTGTTTGCAAAGCATATTGATGAGCGATGATTTGCCTACATTAGACCGTCCGATAAAAGCATATTCAGGCAAATTATCTGACGGACATTTTTTTATATCTTGGTTACTAACAAGAAATTCTGACGATACAATAAGCATCTGTTGTTGTTTATTTATTTAAAATTGAGCAATATACGCTCTACTCCATCGGCATCACGCATAATAGTTGATGATGATACACTTGGTATTGACAAGGCGTCAGCGACTACTTCTTGTGGTTCGATGTCTTCATCAGGCAATATTTGCATAGCCACTACTGGCAATCCGAACGAAGAGAAACTCTGACCTAAGTTTATCTGAATTTCTTCTACATCACGTATCGAATCTTGGTCGGGCATAATACGAAAACCATCAACTGTTGCTTCTAAAAAATAATTTTGAAGGTCAACAAGCAAGTCGCGTACTGAGAACCCCGGCTTAAGTTTCATTAAATGTTGTGATATGTCAACCATGCCGCTCATTTATTGATAGCCCTGAACGTTGTCATTTTTTTTGATATAAAATGCACCCCGAAGTTAAACACTTTTTTTTAAAATGCCAAACCTATAACTAATACATCATCAGTTTGTTCACAATCGCCCTTCCAATTTCTGAAAAATTTGTCGAGATAATCGCGTTGTTCTCTGATATGATATTGTGCCATAAGTTTAAACATTTCGTCCATACGATGTGTTTTGAGTTTTCTACCATCGATGCCACCAAATTGTGATTCGAGGCCGTCGCTGGTGAGGTAAAGCATGTCGCCCTGTTCAAAATGGCAGCTTTCTTCAACAAATGGGCGTGCGATAAAGGCTTCGTCGATGTCGCCAATACTGCGCTTTACACCTTGTATGTATTCTATTGTGCCATTTTTGCGTACTATGCGGGCTTTGTGCCTTGCAAGTGATATGGTTATGCGCCCTGTTTTGTTGTTGATACATACGAGCGATGCATCGATACTATCATTGGCGTGTGTATTGCTATTGTTGCGCAATATTGCTCGCAATCTAATATCGAGAGTGCGCACGAGCTCGGCTGCCGACGGTTCTGAAGTTGAGACTATATCGTTGAGCAGTGTAGAGCATACCATTGAGATAAAAGCTCCGGGTATGCCATGTCCGGTAGCGTCGGCACAGAGCACAAACTGATGGTCGCCCAAGGTATAGAACCAATAGAAGTCGCCACTAATGTTTTGACAAGGTTTGTAGTACACAAAGTGTCCTTTGATTATAGGGCTGTTGAGCACCAATTCTGACGAGAGTATATCGCGCTGAATGCGACCTGCGTAGCGTATTTCGCGTGTAAGGCGATCGTTGGTTTGCTGAAGCTCAACTTTTTGCGCCTCCAATATTGATGTATGACGCATTACCTCGTTTTGCAAATGAACATTTTGCTTATATATTTCATGCTCACGTTCTTTGAGTGTTTTGATGATTACACTCAAAACTATGATGAGGACAACCAAAATGGCAACAACGATGATGATGACCCACACAGCTTGCCAAAATGCAAATTTGTCGAGTTTCGACTGCTTTTGGCTGATGCGGATAGAGTTGATCAGAATGGTTGTATCGCGCTGATAGACTAAATCATGATATGCCAAATTGTGAGTGAGAAGTTCGGTTTGGACTGAATCTGCCAAAACTGCCATCTTCGTTGCACTATCGTACTCTTTTTGGTAATTGCCACAAATGCTATAGTAAAGACTCAGTACTCTATTGTATTCTAAGTTGAGATTGACTATATCTTGGCATTTTTTTATTAGTTCTTCGTTGGTCAGTATGCTATAGGCGCTATCTGTTTTTGAATAGTGGAGCAAAACTTCAGCTTCGAGCAGATGGAAGAATACGTTGTTGATATCCATTTTGTCGTTTTGCGCTATATTGCGATAATTATCTACACATTTTTTTGCCGATTTAAAATCTTTTATTCGTATGTAATATGTGCCCAAAAGTGTCCAAACGTTGATTTCATAGCAGTCTGTCAGACCAGTTTCGGCAATAGAATTGCAGAGTCTTGTAGCACCATCTTGAAGCATATCAGTAGGTGTAAACGGATTGAGATAACCCTGAACAAACTCAGCTACATTAACAACAAAACGCATTGATTTATCATGAGTCATAAGTCGCATTTCGTTGAGAATATTTTGTGCTTCAGGATAATCGCCTAAAACTGATAAGAGCCATTGCATTCTGAAGAGAGCTGAAAATTTATCAATTTCCATATCTTCTGACCCTTTGGAACAATGAGAAAGCATTTCGCGGCATACAACAAGTGCACTGAGGTAGTTGCTTTTGTCTGAATAGAACTTTATTACAGACATTTGGCATACGACATACGAATGTAAGTCGTTTACTTCAAGTGCAATACGAGCTGCTTTCTGATAGTTGTGCATAGCTTTTTCAGCAGATTCAGCAAAGTTCAAAATGTCAGCATAGAGCATCAATGCCTCTAGATATTTACCTCGAGCAGTGGCTGAGAGGTCATTATCATCTTCAAATATGGCTATTGACTGTTCTAAGTTGCTAATGGCCTCATCTATACGCTCAACAAAATAGTGCACCTGAGCCATATCAACCTGAATGCAAGCACGTTGCACATCAGTAGAGGCTATTTTGTAGGCTTGCATTTGCACATCCATGGCTTGTTGCATTTCTGAGAGCTGAAATAGCGAATCGGCTTCTGCTAAAAGACGATCAATTTGAGCATCTTCTTCAGTTGTTCCGACACACGAAACTATGCAACACGTCAGTCCTACGCTTGCCAAAAATAGGTAAATAATATGCCAAAACGATAGTTTCATAATAGTTCGAAGGCAATAATTGACATGTCGTTTTTCTGAGCATTGTTGTGCATCCATTCGTTGAGCCATTTTTCCATTTGCTCGCCTCTGTGCTCAATGCCAATTTTTACACTATGCGAGAGTATTTCGGCAAAACGTCTTTCAGTAAGTTTTTCGCCTTGCGAACCGCCCAAGAGCGAGTAGACGCTATCAGTATAGAGGTATACTGAGTCGCCCGATGTATAATTTATATAGGTATCGGTAAAATGACCTTGTTCTTGTTCGCCATCTTCGCCAGCTACACCCAAATAGTAGTCGTCGCCATCAACATAATGCATTTGTCCACCTATATACATAGCTACTTTGCTGTTTGAGGCGGCTACATTGAGGCGATGTTTTTGTGTATCAACCACTACCAACGACATACTCATAGAGTTGCGCCTATTGATGTCTGACATCATGTGCATCAAATTGATATTGAAGTCGCTAACAATTTCTGATGCCACATACGATTGCCTACGCTGCGTGATGTCGCTAAGTATTGTGAGCCCAACCATAGTTATCATGGCACCCGGCACGCCTGTTTCCATACAGTCAGCACAACAAACGACAATAAATTGTCCGAACCGACGATACCAATATATATTGCTGCTGACTACATCGGCTGGCTTATAGATAACAAATGAGCCACTAAATTCGGGGTAGACAAATTTTGATATATCAGGCAATACGCCTTCTTGAATGACGCGTGCATACAAACGGCTTCGGCGTATGTCAGTATTCCGATTGCTTATTTCATTTTTTTGCTGTACGAGTTGGCGTGTTTGCCTTGCTACTTCACGCTCCAAACGTTCGCGTAGTTCAATGTCAATATTTTCTCTCTCTTTGCGCCTATATCGCACAATAAGCATGTGAACCAAAATGGCTAAAATAATGACAACTATTGTAATAAGTGCGCACAAAATCAGCTTCATCTTTAGCAACGAGATGTCGTTGTTTTTCTTTATCAAGATGGCATCTTGGCTAATGATGGTAGTGTCAGACTGATAGATATTATCTATATCGCCCGAACGCTGAATGGAGTGCTGAACATATTTATCAGAGTGCAACTGACTGAGAGCTTGCACCATTTTTGCAGCGTTGTGATAGTCGCCTCGGCTCACATATATATCTTCTAAGCACTTATAATAGATTGTGCCAAATTCGAGCATTTTGACAAATTTAGCTGGCGGCATTGAGCGCTTCAGAATAGCCATAGCATCTTCATAACGTCCTTGTTTTATGTGCATTAATGCTTCATAAAGGTCGACATGATACGACGAATATAGGCTACTGAAGACCGTTTTGTTCTTATATATATCATATTGTTTGCAGATGTTGATATAATACATCATCTCATCATATTCGCCCATATAGCAATATATTTTGGCTGCTTGCAAATAGATGCACCACACCAATTGCATGCCACTAACCAATTCTGATATTTGCAACAAACGCTGCGAACACTCTTGTGCTTCAGTAAACTGACCTTTGGCTATATGTTTGTTGGCTTTGAAAAACAGATAGCGCACCTCGTAGTTCAGATTGGTAAGATAGAATCCATCATCTTCAATCATTTTGCCATAGACATCAACCATAGAGTAGGCGCGCATTTGCGTATATAGTTTGTAGAGTTGCAATAGAGCCATGAAGCGCAACATTGGCACCGTTTGCCCCATTTGGCTATCGAGTATGCGCCTTGACAAGACAGCTGCCTCTACGTGCATATTTTCTCTCTCATATACTTCTGACGAAAGCAAAACTGTGTAGGCTGCAAACACCTCATCGCCAATAGTCAACGAATGTGTTCGGGATGCCTCAAAATACGACATAGACTGATTGCTATCAAACGAATAGGCATACAAACCCAAAGCACAATAGGCTATAGAGAGAATCTTCTGACTAAAACTATCGGTGCGAGCTGAAAAATAGTTGATTGCAGATTGCAAAATGCTTGATGCATTGCTTGAATGCATTGCAATATCAACTTGCATTATAGTAGCATCAGTAACTTTGTAAGCGTAGTATGTATCGCTATCGCAAATGGTGCGGTAGAGTTCGTCGTTGAAAAATATCAGTTTTTTTACATCGTTGACGATGATGCTATTCTTGAAAGAATCAACCGAGGCTGAAAATATTTCACGCAACCTATTCTCGGTTGTATTGTCGGTGTATGCAGACGCATCTTGAGCTATCACATCAAATTCAATTGATGTGACAAACATGAAAAGAATAAAAATATGTTTTAATATTCTTTGTGACACCTTTTCGTTGGATTTCAGGAATTACATTCTTCCCTTCCATACGAAAATATCGGTCATAAAGTTTTCATTTACATGTGGTTCGTTATCAAAAATACCAAAAACAGCCGATCCGCTGCCCGACATAGCTGCATAAATTGCACCTTGGGCATAAATATAATCTTTCAGTTTTGCTATTTCTGGATATTCAGAAAAAACAGATTCTTCAAAATCGTTGACCAACAAATTGCGCCATTCAGCTATCGGACGAGAGGTTATTTCAACAACTGAAAGTTGTGGCTTGCGAGGGTGTACTTTGCTATATGCTATTTTTGTTGGTACTGATACTGATGGTTTTATCAAAAGCAGCCATTTACCCGTCAGACTAACACTTACGGGCGTAAGCACATCGCCTATACCGGTGGCAAATTGCGGAGTGTTTTGAATAAAAAATGGGCAATCGGCACCAATGGTAGCCGACAGAGTTGATAGCTCGGCATTGGTAAAACCTAAGTGCAACAACTCGTTGACGTAGCGCATAACAAAAGCTGCATCGGCCGATCCACCGCCAAGCCCTGCCCCCATGGGCACTATTTTATGCAAGTGCAATCCGACACATGGCACATTTATGCCACGCTGGCGAGCCGCTTCACGCAATGAGTTGAGTGCTCTGATGCACAAGTTTTTTTCTGGCGGACAATCAACTATGCGCCCTGTCGACTGCCAAACGTATGGCTCAGCGTTGCCAACAGGAAAGACTATTTCGAGAGCATCAGCAAGAGCTATGGGGTAAAATATGGTTTCAATATTGTGATAACCATCTGGGCGTTTTTCAACAATGTTGAGCCCTAAATTTATCTTTGCGTTGGGATAAACAATCATAGCTTAATCATAGAAATATATGCGTTTCACACGTCGACCGATGCCCGTCATTATTTCGTATGGTATGGTACCAATAGAGTCAGACATCTCCCAAACCGGATTTTCATCGCCAAAGAGCGTAACTGCGTCGCCCACTTGAGCTTCAGGTATGTCAGTTACGTCTATCATGCAAATATCCATGCAGACGTTGCCTGCTATGGGAGCTTTTTTGCCACGTATCAGCACCTGTCCTACGCCATTGCTCAGTCGGCGGTCGAGACCATCGGCATAACCAATAGGCACAACGGCTATGAGCGAGTTGCGTTTGAGCGTTGTTTTGCGACTATAGCCCACTGTTTCGCCAGCTGCAACTGGGCGTATTTGCGATATGTATGACTTGAGTGTAACCACGTTGCGCAACTTGCTATTATCTACAGCCGAAACGCCATAAAGTCCGATGCCAAGCCTTACCATTTCACACTGATGAGCTGCAAAACGCTCAATGCCAGCACTATTGAGTATATGGCGCATAAAGTCGTAATTGAGGTGCGAGCGCAACTTCTTAGTAGCTTCGTCAAAGAGTGAGAGCTGTTGATTGGTAAAGTTGTCGAATTTGCTCTCATCGCTACCAACCAAATGTGAAAAGGCTGAAACTACACGCAAATTGGTGCAATGCTGCAATGTTTGCCATACGCTATCAATATCGGTTGGTTCAAAGCCCGAACGCTTCATGCCTGTGTCTATTTTGATATGAATAGGAGCTTGCTCAATGTCGAGGCGACGAGCCATTGCCGAATATTTTTCAATAGTTTCAACTGTTGACAATTCAGGCTCCAAAGCATTGTTGAGCATCACATCGTAGCTATGCTCTTCAGGGTTCATCACAATGATAGGCAAAGTGATACCAGCTTGGCGCAAGTCGACACCTTCATCGGCAAAAGCTACACCTAAATAGTCGACACCTTGTTGCTGCATAAGTTTGGCTATTTCAAACGAGCCTGTGCCATAAGAATAGGCTTTGACCATAGCCAAAAGTTTGGTTTGAGGCTTAAGGAATGAACGGAAGTAAGCAATATTATGAGCCAAAGCGCCCAAATTGACTTCCATCACGGTGCGATGATGTTTTTGTTCGAGAAGAGCAACAATGTGCTCGAAGTGGAAGTTGCGCGAACCTTTGAGCAGTATGGCTTCATCTTTGAAGTCGGCAGTCGACATACTTTGCAAAAACTCAGCAGTAGAGGCGAAGAAACGACAATTGGGTGCAGTTACTACCGAATTGCTAATCTCTTTGCCTATGCCAATAAGGCGCGTAACATTTTTTTCGACCAACAAATTTGCAACTCGTTTGTAGAGTTCTGCATTGGTGAGACCTGTTTGTTGCAAATCAGATAGTATGAGTGTGCGCGACAAACCTTTGCGACTGCCAAGTGTGTAGAGGCTGTCGAGGGCGATGGCAAGTGAATCGATATCAGCATTGTAGGCATCGTCGATGATAGTGCAGTTGTTATGTCCCTCTTTTTGTTCCAATCGCATCGAAACGGAGTCGAAGTGCGGTATGCGTTGTTTTATATCGTCAACTGATATGCCCAATGTTATGGCGTATGACACGGCGTGCATCATATCTTCTTGCGACATTGCATCGGTGAGGCGCAGTAGCTGTGTATAGGGTGCAGCATTGGCCATGCTCCACGATATTTTTTCGGCATTGGGGAAGTTGGCTTCGATGTAGTTGCGCAGCATAGGTTGGTCGGCACAATAGAATATGCGTTTAGCATTAGTAGCCATTTGGAGCTTCTCATGCATTTTTTGTTCTATCGAAGAAAAATTCTCCTGATGTGCTTGTCCTATGTTGGTAACTATGACATCATCAGGCGAAACTATGCGCTCTAATCGTTGCATCTCGGCACGCTGCGAAATGCCGGCTTCAATGATAGATATTTCAGTATCAGGGCGTATGTTGAGCAATGAGAGTGGAACGCCAACTTGGCTATTGTAGGAGCGAGGCGAACGCACCATGCGCAAGTGCCCAGAGAGCAACTCGGCAAGCCACTCTTTTACTATAGTTTTTCCGTTGGAGCCAACAATAGCTACTACCCTACCCTTGTTTTGTTGACGGCAGGTATGAGCTATGCGTTGCAGTTCGTCGAGAGTGTTATCGACCAAGAAAAAACGTGCTTCGGGGAAAGCCGATGTATCAAAACCTTTGTGACAAACAAAAGCTCTGACGCCTCGTGCATAGAGGTCGGGCACATAGCGTTCGCCATCATGACGTTCGCCTCGAAGCGCCACAAACAAAGAGCCCTCAGCCACAAAGAGGTTGCGACTGTCGGTGAGAATACGTTCTACATTAATGTCGTTGTAAATCATTGCTCTATTGCTTATGAAAAAGAGAGGAGAATATTATTCAAAATAAAATGTGAAACAGATCATACGCGATTTGAGTCTATCGATGGCTTGCTGATAGGGCAGGTCATCTTCGTCGCCAGTGCTCTTGTGTGAGCATACGTTGGTGAGGCCAATTGAGCCGCGTATTTCAAATGATAAGCGGAAAAAGGTAAGGTAGAAATCCATACCTGCGCCAACGTCGCAATAGCAGTCGAGCGAGCGCAATAGCATGTGATCTTGCTTATCTTTTGCCAAGTCGTAGCGAGGTGTGACGCCAGTAACTAAGTAGGGTTTGATGTTGCCAAGTCTGTTAGCTCCATATTTGAGAAGCAGTGGCATTTCAACAAATGTTGATTTTATTTTTATAGGGTCGCCAAGTCGCTTGCCATATTCATCAATAAAAGTAATGTCGCGTTGGCCAAAGCCGATGCCGGGCAATATGCGAAAGTTGAGGTGCGAAGTGATGCGAAAATCGGTTATAATGCCAAGGTTGAGCCCGGGATTGAGGTGTAATATTTCGCCATATCGCGCTGTTTCGCCATTTTCGAGGGTGCGAAGACCTGTGTTGTAGATATGAAAATCAAGTGTATTGAAACCTATGAGGAAGCCGAAATGCACTGGCTTGTAGTCGAAGCCGGGCAAATTGGGCACACCTCGCTTAGACATATCGCCAACAACTTGCCCGCTTCGTTGTGCAGTAGCTGGCTGTGTGGCAAGCATCATAAGCGATACTAATATTAATATTATTCCATGCAACTTCATTGTAAATGCAAAACTACTCTTTTTCTCCGATATAGATGGTAGCAATGCCCAAAGTTTGACTAATTCGCTTGATTGGTTTTACTCCGGCTTGTTTCATGTGGGCTTCAAATTCATCGCCATCAGGAAATGCCAATACGCTTTGTGGCAAGTATTCGTATGCTTTTTTGTCGTGACTCACTATACCACCCATCAGTGGCAGTATGTGCTTGAAATAGAACAAATAGAGTTGCTTAAATGGAAACATTGTTGGCTTAGAAAATTCAAGTATTACCATTCGAGCACCCTTTTTGATAACGCGAGCCATTTCTGCCAAACCTTTGTCGAGGTCGCCATAGTTGCGCACGCCAAAAGCCACTGTTACGGCATCGAAGGTATTGCTTTCAAAAGGCAGTTGCTCTGAGTCGGCTTCGAGAAATGTAATGTCATTGCTAAGCTTTTTCTCTTTTACTTTTTCTGTAGCCACGCTAAGCATGCCAACAGAGAGATCGGTGCCCGTAACTTTGCAACCAAGCATCTGATGTGCTTTGATGGCAAAGTCGCCAGTGCCAGTAGCTACATCAATGATGTGAGCTGGAGCAAGGGGGCGAAGTGTTTCAATAGCATGCTTGCGCCAAAGTTTGTCGATACCAAGCGAGAGTAAATGGTTCAGAAGGTCGTAGCGTGGCGCTATGGTGTTGAACATTGTGCGCACTTCGCCTTTTTTGGTTGTATCTGATTGGTTGTATGGTTTGATGGTTTCCATTGTTTTATTTTACAACTACAATGCGGAATTGCTCCGGAACTAAATATTGCTGTGCCAACTGTTGTATGTGAGATGGTGTAATATTTTCAATGAGGTTGAATAGCTGCTTGTCATAGTCGAGCGGAACTTGCTCCATAACGTAAGGTACAAGTGTGTCGACCGATGACATTATGCTATCGTAGCGCGAAAGTATTTGCCCCTTCATATAGCTTCGGAGCATTTCGAGCTCGTCGGTGTCGATGGGTTGTTGTTGCATGATGCGCATTTCGTTGAATATCTCATCAATAACAAGCTGCCAGTTGTTTGGCTCTACATCGCTGGTGATGCGCATTATGCTATTGTTGCGCCTTGAGTTGATTGATGAGCCAATGCCGTAGGTTAGTCCCTTTTCTTCTCTGATATTTTGCATTAATCTTGATCCAAAATATCCGCCAAATATTGTATTGACTATGCCAAGTGGCATAATATCTGGGTGAGGCAACGATGGCAACACACGTCCCATGCTTATGCTGGCTTGCATTGAGCCCGGGCGGTCGAATTGTATCACTTGCTCGTTCCACTGCCTAAATATTGGCTTTTCGGCATCGTCTAACGACACTGAGTTGCCCCATTCGCCACTAAATATTTTGTCAATTAGCTGCAAACTTTCTGCCGATGGCTGTCCGCTCACAAAGACGTTGAGACCTGCAGAGCCGTATGTTTTCTGATGAAAGCTCTGAAGGTCGGTGCGTGTTATTTGACGCAAGTTTTCTTCGGTCATCACCCTACCATAGCGCGAACCTTCAACAAAAAAGTTGTGCGTAAATTCATACGAAGCTTTGTAGCGCGACTTGCTTATATTTATCTGGAAGTTTTGCAACTCTTTGTCGATGTAGATAGCAAGTTCTTTTTCGGGCAATGTTGGTTGCTTTATCATCATCTCAACAAGTGGCAATACATTGACCAGATGTTTGTCGAGCGAAACGAGCGAAACAATGGAGTTGATTGTGTCGCTCTTTTGCCACATTTGTGCGCCGTAGAAATCTATTTTTTCTGCCAATTGTTCAGCGTTCATACCGGGTATGCCTTCACCAAGTAGCACAGACACGGCGCGAGCTAATCCGCATTTTGGTGCGAAAACCGAACCTGCTCTGAATGCCATATCGATGCGCACTACGGGTTGCACACCACCTATCAAAAGGTGAATGGTGGTACCGTTGGGGAGTGTATGGCTCTGAAATTGAGGTATATTGGGCAAGCCTATCGAATAGGCTTCTGGTTTGACAGAACGATTCATCAATGTTTGGTTTTGTAGTAAATAACTGATTCGTTGGTTTCTGTCATAACGTTTTGCAACGTCTGACTTATTTCACTACCTGATATTGTATCATACAAATCTACTTCTATATCAAAGTATTTGGCGTTGCAAAGCATCTCGTAGAATGCCAATTCGCGTGCTTTTATCTGTGGTAGCATTGTTGTTATGGTATGCCCTGCTTCTATTCTGTTTTTTACTTTTTGCATTTCATAGTCGGTTGGGCGATTGGCTATGAGCTGGTCAACTACTTGATGTATAGCAGCTTCAGCATCACTAAGTTGCACTCCCGGCAAAAGTGTACCGGTGAAGGTTAGCAATCCGCAATCAACGCTGCCACTAACACCTGCATCAACTTCGCTCATTATTGGGTTTTGTTTTGTAAGAGCTTGTATAAGGCGCGACGAAACGCCATCAGAGAGTATATCGGTAGCCATATCGAGTGCATAATATTGGCGCGTGATGCGACTATCTATGTGGTAGCTGATGGAGATAACGTCGGCTGGCACGTCGCGCTCTACTGATAGCACCCGACGCTCTGTTTGCACGGGCTCAGGAGGTATGGGGGCTACGTTGGCTCGTGTAGTGATGAAACCATTTTTCGGCAAGGGCAAAAATCTTGTCGGGGTCAATGTCGCCCACCACCACAAGCACAGCATTGTCTGGCGTATAGTGGCGCTGATAGAAGTTGCGTATGTCGTCCATTGAGGCGTTTGCTATATGGCTAAGCTCCATGCCAATGGTTGGCCAGCGATATGGGTGTACTTTGTATGCTAATGCCGACTTGAGGTGCCCAAGGTCGCCATAAGGTTGGTTGAGACATCGCTGCTTAAACTCCTCCATCACTACTTTGCGTTGCACTTCAACCTTGCTTTCATCGAGGGTCAGATTTATCATTCGGTCGCTTTCGAGCCAAAAAGCTGTTTCGATGTTGCAAGTGGGCAAATTGATGTAGTAGTTGGTAATATCTTCGTCGGTAAAGGCATTGTTTTCGCCGCCTACGCGTTGCAGTTCTTGGTCGAAGTCGGGGGCATTGAGCGAGCCCGTAAACATAAGGTGCTCCATGAAGTGAGCAAGCCCTGTGCGTGTTGGGTCTTCGTTGCGCGAACCAACTTTATAGAGTAAATTGACGGTAGCAATGGGCGATGTAGGATCGGCCAAAGCCACTACATGCAATCCGTTGCTGAGTATATGTTGTTTAATGTCGAGCATCTATTTCTGAGAAAATTTATATAGTAATTAAAGAGTAAAAACGTATTAGTTATCTTTTTGTTTTAAAAAACTAACAAAATGCTCTACGTTTTCATCAAATGCGTATGGACTACCAATGAGCTGTCCGTCGGCATTGAGCGGAGCGTAAAATGGCTGTGCATTGACACCAAATTTGGTATATTGCAAATAGCTCCATTTGTCACCCACTGTGCGCAATGTAATATTTTCGTCTACCACTATTTTTTCAGGCAGAGGCGTTTTGTCGTCAACATATAGACTTATAAGGATATATTCGTTGTTGAGTATGCGTGCTACACGAGGGTCGCTCCATACGGCTTGCTCCATTTTTCGGCAGTTGACGCAGCCAAAGCCCGTAAAGTCAACAAGCACTGGCATGCCAGTGCGTTTGGCTTCAGCCATACCATCTTCGTAGTTGGTAAACTTTGCGTGGGGCGTATTGTCAACCACAACAAAATCTTGCGTGCTGATAGGCGGACAAAAGGCTGAAACAGCTTTAAGCGGAGCGCCCCAAAGCCCCGGAATAAGATATAGGCAGAAGGCAAACGATGCAATAGAACCAAGCAATCGGACGATGCCAATATCTTCGTTTTGTGAGGCATGAGCAATGTTTATCTTTCCGAGCAAAAATAATCCGAGAACAAAGGCAAGTGCAGCCCAAATGCAGATGAACACTTCGCGGTCGAGCAAATGCCAACCGTATGCAAGGTCGGCCACCGAGAAGAATTTGAGTGCAAAAGCCAACTCGATGAAGCCCAGCACCACCTTCACTACAACCATCCACGAACCTGAATGTGGAATCTTTTGCAACCACGAAGGAAACATTGCAAAAAGTGTGAAAGGTAGAGCTAATGCCAACGCAAAACCAAACATACCAATGGCTGGTGCTACCAAACTACCTTGTGTAGAGAGTTCGACAAGCAAGAAACCAACAATAGGACCAGTGCACGAAAACGACACTAATGCCAACGTAAATGCCATCAAGAATATGCTCACGATGCCCGTAGTGTGCTCAGCTTTTTGGTCGACAGCTGTGCTCCACGACGATGGCAAAGCGAGGTCGAAAGCACCCAAAAACGACACGCCAAACACTACAAGCATTATGGTAAAGAAGATGTTGAACCAAGCGTTGGTTGAGATTGCATTGAGTGCACTTGGTCCGGCAATAGCTGTAACTACAAGCCCCAAAACAAGGTAGATAACCACAATAGATACGCCATAAATGAGCGAATCGCGAATGCCCTTAGCCCTATTTTGTGTGCGCTTGATGAAAAACGACACTGTCATAGGTATAATAGGCCACACACACGGAGTGAGCAACGCCAAGAGTCCGCCCAAAAAGCATAGCCAAAACAGATGCCAATCAGAGCGCACCTCACGATGTGTGAAGTTGTATGAGTCAAATGACACAGGCGAATATATGTCGGCCGAAGTTGTATCAGCCACAAATAGCTTAGCTACAGGCGCAACTATAGGCGTATCAGCCACATTCAGAGGTGCAACTATAGCTGGTGTAGCTGCAGTTTTAGGAGCAATGCCATTGTATTGAAAATTGACACTTGTAGGTGGCAAGCATTTTTGGTCGTTGCAGGCGCCATACTCCAAATAGCCACTAATCTGATAGTTACCTCTGATGTTCACTGCCTGAGTAAATACCACACTACCTTCATAGTAACGTAGCTCAGCCATAAAAGCCTTGTCGTAGGTTGATATGGGCGACTTCGATGCTGTGAGTGCACCACTAAGTTGTGCTCCCTCTATATGCTCTATGTTGAGCGTAGTTGGCGTAGGTCCTTCAGTTACGTCGGGCGCATATACGTGCCAACCTTGCTCTATCTGAAATGCAAACTGAATAATTGCTGTGCTATCTGATTGCAACACAATATTGCTCTTCACCTGCACAGGCTGTTCGGTCTGTGCCAATAGATTCAAGGCAATGCAAAACGATAACAATAATGATAATAACCTCATTGAGCTTAGGTATTAGATGTTTTTTATTTTTCGGTATAAAACTTAATAAGTTTGACGAGAGCATCGGTGCAAACATTGCAAAATGTAGCGCACTCATTGGTTCGCATTCGGCAGTCGGGCGCTGAACGAAAGACCCCTTTTGGAGAATAGGCTGCACCCTCTACAAGAGAGTAGCCCTTCGTTCCCATCTTGTTCTCCCATTTTTGTGCAAAATCAACTTTGGTAGTGATATTGGGCTCCCATGGTTCAACAGTTAGCGGATACATAAGCATATCATCGCCGTATGCATATTCATCGGCCAAACCACCAAAAGCATGCCCAAACTCATGCACCAACACAGGCTTAAAAAAGCTATGGTGTGCTGCTGTAAGTGTAAGATGGTTGTATATGCCTCCGCCACCATATTCTTTGGTATTTGCTAAAACTATAATATGCTCATAATCAATGCCCGACAAGGCATCATGAATGGCAAATATTTTTTGAGTAGTTAAATATCTATCGCAGTAAAACGTAGAAAAGTGCGAAGCAAAAGCCGTCGACTTCCATTTAGCCTCACGAGGCACACTCACACTATTATCAACCGAGGGTACAAAAACTGCCACTATATTAAATTTATTGGCATTGCTCTTAAAAGGCTCATGATTCAACAATGCTTGGGCAGCAAGTTTAGCATCTTTGATAAAAGTAGCTTCGTTTAATGCAGTATAACCTTCGGGCAATATTGCAATATCAATGCAGTCAGCATACGAACCGCCTTTGTGCAGAGTAATAGCCCTATACACGTTGTGTTGTTTGCGAATAAGCACATCGGTTGGGTCTACTTGGTGAGTAAATGTGGCTGTTGGTTTATGATAATTATCCAACAATGTCAAAGTAATATCAACAGCTTGCTTGGGCATTGGCACTAAAAAAGTATTCTGAAAACTACGAGCTACCTTAGCAGCTTCAGCCGTGGCTTGCCACTCTTGAAAAAGCGATGAAAACGAATTGCAATAGATAAGAGTGCCAGTAGCTGCATCGTGCACCTCAATTTGTCCATTACCCAAATAAGGCAATTCACTAAGCCTACTGCGCCTACCAGCCCAATGTTCTTGCGCCATCAAACCATCGAGATAGATAAATTGTTGTGTAGACGTACCTGCAAAAATATAGTCGATACGCAACGTCTGATTGGTGAAATAGGTATTAAAATCTTGTGCTTTAATACCAATTGAGATGAATAACGAAATAAGTATAAATAAACTATTGCGCAACATTAACTACGATTTTATTTTTTAGGCGCAAAGATAATAAAATCGTAGCAAATGCAGAATGATAAATGCTTCATAGCAAGATGCCATATCGCAAAAAAATGTATATTTTTACATTAACATTCACAACTTCTAATACGCAACAAACACTATTTTATTAACTTAAGTTTCGCAAGTAGAAATTATAGTTCTTTCATTAATTTTACTTTTTCTGTGCCGACAGAAAAAGTAACAAAAAGAACTCGTCGCTGTTGCCACTCCACTAAAAATTATCTCCGCTCCGCTAAACGATTTTAACTCGCTTCGCTCAAACAGAAAAT
>CAJONN010000002.1 GCA_905235955.1 uncultured Marinilabiliaceae bacterium | reverse complement strand
TAAAAATTATCTTCGCTACGCTAAACGATTTTAACTCGCTTCGCTCAAACAGAAAATCGTTTCGGGCGCTTCGCTACGATAATTTTCTTTACGCTCCGTACCAAAGGCGACAACCGCGAGGTGAAAATCGAGTTTCGTGCTTATTGTTGGAAGACATTTTTTTGTTGTATTTCTTTCGACACTTCGGGGCTACTTTACTTGCGAAACTTAAATAATAGCCTTTATGGAAGGTAAACTACAATATTAAATTCAAAGAATCAAACAAATAAGCCAAAAAATTTGTTTTTTCAAACAAATAATAGTAAATTCGCTCGCATTTTTAAATAAATGCATATCTCGGTCTGCAAAACCTAAATAAAAGGTAATGCTAAGCTTAACTGAAAAATATGAGGGTCTACTATTATGAGACAATTAAAAATCACCAAATCAATTACCAATCGCGAAAGTGCATCGTTAGACAAATATCTACAAGAAATAGGTCATGAAGAACTCATAAGCGTAGAAGAAGAGGTAGAACTTGCTCAACGCATACGTCAGGGCGACCGCGCTGCACTCGAACGCCTCACAAAAGCCAATCTGCGATTCGTAGTATCAGTGGCAAAACAATATCAAAATCAAGGTCTGAGCTTGCCCGACCTTATCAACGAAGGCAACTTAGGACTAATCAAAGCAGCTGAAAAATTTGATGAAACACGTGGTTTCAAATTTATCAGTTACGCTGTATGGTGGATTCGCCAATCAATATTGCAAGCCTTAGCCGAACAATCGCGTATCGTACGCTTACCCCTCAATCAAGTTGGCTCACTCAACAGAATAAACAAAGCATTCTCAAAGTTCGAACAAGAAAATCAACGTCGTCCCTCATCTGAAGAATTAGCCGAAAAACTTGACCTACCAGTAGAAAAAGTTTCAGACACACTGCGTGTTTCAGGTAGGCACGTATCAGTTGATGCACCATTTGCTGAAGACGAAGAAAATAGCTTGCTCGACGTATTAGTCAACACCGATTCACCCAACGCAGACAACTCACTCATCAACGAATCGCTCACACTCGAAGTAGAACGCACACTCTCAACCCTCTCACAACGCGAAAGCGACATACTGAAATACTTCTTCGGCATAGGCTGCCAAGAATTGACACTTGAAGAGATTGGTGACAAATTCGGACTAACTCGTGAAAGAGTAAGACAAATAAAAGAAAAAGCCATACGCAAACTACGCCAAAACGACCGAAGCAAACTGCTAAAAAGCTTTTTAGGATAAAAAACACATATCATTTCCTACCTCAATTCAGTAAAACAACAAAAAACACATACAAAAGACGATATTTTTTTTAGTTAACAGATGAAAAGAGACATCAAATCAGTCTACAACTCCAACCGGCAACGACTAATAATGCCAGAATATGGTCGGACAGTACAAGACATGATAAGGCACGCTATGAGCATACCCAACCGCGAAGAACGCAACCGATGCGCTCGCACCATAGTAAGCATCATGGCAAATATGTTTCCACAAATGAAAGACACCCCAGACTTCAAACACAAACTCTGGGACCAACTCTTCATCATTTCAGAGTTTAAGCTCGACATAGACTCGCCCTATCCAATGCCCGAACTACAAAAACTTGACAACAAACCAAACATAGTACCCTACCCTATGCAACACATCAGGCTCAAACACTATGGACACATAGTTGAAGACCTGATAGCCGCTGCAGTAGCAACAGAAGACCCCGAACGCAAAAAAGTAATGGTAGTTGATATAGCCAACTACATGAAAAACTCACTATTGGCTTGGAACAAAGACTTTGCTACCGACGAACGACTATTTAACGACATCAAAATACTATCGGGCGGACGCATAGAAATAACCGAAGAAGACGGACTGAAAACCGCAGCATATAGCAAAGAAACACTTCAGCCCAACCAACGCAACAACTTCAAACGACAGCAAACAAACAAGAAAAACAAAAACAACAAAAACAACAAACGTCAAAACCGCAATCGCTATTAACCCACATACAACGCTATGAGCACTTTCATCATCGAAGGCGGACAACCACTCAAAGGCGAAATAATACCGCAAGGAGCCAAAAATGAAGCACTACAGATACTATGTGCTACACTTCTGACTCCCGAAGAGGTAACCGTAGAAAATATACCAGACATACTCGATGTAAACAACCTCATCGACCTATTAGCACACATGGGCGTGAGCGTTGACCGCACCGACCGCCACACATGCAAATTCAAAGCCGACAGAATCGACCTCACATACCTGCAAACTGACGACTTCAAACGTCGTGCATCATCACTCAGAGGCTCAATAATGATAATGGGACCGCTACTCGGTCGATTTGGCAAAGCATACTTTCCAAAACCCGGTGGCGACAAAATAGGTCGACGACGCCTCGACACACACTTCTACGGCTTCCAAAAACTTGGTGCACACTTCAACTTCGACTCTGACGACATATTCTACACCGTAGAAGCCGACCACATGCAAGGCACATACATGCTCTTAGACGAAGCATCAGTTACAGGCACCGCCAACACACTAATGGCCGCCGTAATGACACAAGGCACCACCACCATATACAACGCAGCCTGCGAACCCTACGTGCAGCAACTATGCCGAATGTTGGTGCAAATGGGCGCAAAAATAGAAGGCATAGGCTCCAACCTACTCACCATACACGGAGTAACCTCACTCGGCGGATGCACACACCGCATACTGCCAGATATGATCGAAGTAGGATCATTCATAGGTATGGCTGCAATGACAGGTGGCGACATAACCATAAAAAATGCTGGTATAGAACACCTTGGCATCATACCATTGGCATTCGAACGAATGGGCATAAAAATAGAACGCATAGCCGACGACATACACATACCAGCACAACAACACTACACCATAGACTCATTCATCGACGGCTCAATAATGACCATAGCCGACGCACCTTGGCCAGGTCTTACACCTGACCTTCTGAGCGTATTCCTCGTAGTAGCAACACAAGCTAAAGGCAGCGTACTGATACACCAAAAAATGTTTGAAAGTCGCCTCTTCTTCGTAGACAAACTGATAGATATGGGCGCAAAAATAATACTATGTGACCCACACCGCGCCACCGTCATAGGCCTCGACCGCGAAGCACAACTACGTGGCACCACCATGACATCACCCGACATACGCGCTGGTGTAGCACTGCTCATAGCAGCACTATCAGCCAAAGGCACAAGCACCATTCACAACATAGAGCAGATAGACCGTGGCTACCAATACATCGACCAACGACTAACTGCATTAGGAGCACACATAAGCCGACAATAACCAATGCTCATAACGCTAATATATAAAAGGTGTAAATAATCAAAAATCTGACAACAGACAAGATTATTTCACACCTTTTTGCATAAAACAATCTACTACAATTAGTAGAATAAATGTAATTTAGCAGGCTGAAACAAAAAACCAACACATACATTTATATAAAAATGGAAAACAAGGTAATAGGGATGGCAAGCGACCATGCCGGTTTTGTAATGAAAGAAGCAATAAAACAAAAACTACAAAACGCAGGGTATGAAATAGTTGACTTCGGTACACACTCAGAAGCAAGTTGCGACTATGCCGACTATGCACACCCATTGGCAGCCGCCATAAGCAAAGGCGAAATAACAATCGGAGTAGCCTTCTGCGGTAGCGGCAACGGCATCAACATGACACTCAACAAACACAACGGAGTGCGTGCCGCATATTGCTGGAACGAAGAAATAACACGCTTGGCTCGCCAACACAACGATGCCAATATATGCGTTATGCCAGCCCGTTTTCTAAAAGAAGAACTCTGTTGGACATTGGCACAAATATTCTTAGCCACAAACTTTGAAGGCGGTCGACATCAACGCAGAATAGAAAAAATGATGCAATTCTAACCACAACTCCTCAACAAAAAAAAAGAAAAACAACACCAAAAATATACAAGCAAATCATGGCAAAAAATGCAACACAGTTGGCAGCCGACAATATCAGAATATTGGCTGCGTCAATGGTAGAAAAAGCCAAAAGCGGACACCCGGGCGGTGCAATGGGAGGTGCCGACTTCATCAACGTACTCTACTCTGAGTACTTGCAATACGACCCACAAAACCCTACATGGATAGGACGCGACCGCTTCTTCCTCGACCCAGGACACATGGCTCCTATGCTCTACGCACAGCTTGCATTGACCGGACGATACACCCTCGAAGAGTGCGCACAACTGCGTCAATGGGGGTCGCCAACCACTGGTCACCCAGAATTTGACATCACACGTGGCATAGAAAACACCTCAGGTCCGCTCGGACAAGGTCATGTATTTGCAGTAGGTGCAGCAATAGCAGCAAAATTCTTGGCAGCACACACAGGTAACCCAACATTTGAAAAAGAAACTATCTACGCCTATATATCTGACGGTGGCATACAAGAAGAAATATCACAAGGCGGAGCACGCATAGCAGGCACATTAGGCCTCGACAACCTCATCATGTTCTATGACTCTAACGACATCCAACTATCAACTGAGACACAAGAAGTGATGAACGAAGATACAGCCGCCAAATACAGAGCACTGGGCTGGGACGTACAAGAAATAAACGGCAACGATGCCAACCAAATACGCCAAGCAATAGAAAAAGCTCAGGCTGTAAAAGGCAAACCAGCACTCATCATAGGCAAATGCATAATGGGCAAAGGCGCACTGAAAGACGATGGCTCATCATACGAGCATAGTTGCAAAACACACGGTGCACCACTTGGTGGCGAAGCATACAAAAACACCATCAAAAACTTAGGTGGCGACCCTGAAAACCCATTCGTCATCTTCCCCGAAGTAAAAGAACTCTACGCACATCGCGCCGAAGTACTCACACAAATAACAGCCAAACGCCATGCAGAAGAAGACGCATGGGCAAAAGCCAACCCTGAAAAAGCAGCCGCACTATCAGAATGGTTTAGTGGCAAAGCTCCCAAAATAGATTGGAGTAAATGCGTACAAAAAGACAACGAAGCAACACGCTCAGCATCAGCTGTATGCCTCAGCATATTGGCAGAGCAAGTGCCCAATATGATATGCGCCTCGGCCGACCTCTCAAACTCTGACAAAACCGATGGCTTTCTGAAAAAAACCAAAGCCTTCAAAGCTGGCGACTTCAGTGGCGCATTCCTACAAGCAGGCGTAGCCGAACTTACTATGGCATGTTGCTGCATAGGCATGGCATTGCATGGTGGCATAATACCAGCATGTGGCACATTCTTCGTATTCTCTGACTATATGAAACCAGCCATACGCATGGCAGCACTAATGGAAGTGCCCATCAAATTCATCTGGACTCACGATGCCTTCCGCGTAGGCGAAGACGGACCAACACACGAGCCAGTAGAACAAGAAGCACAAATACGCCTAATGGAAAAACTCAAAAACCATCACGGCAAAAACTCCACACTCGTATTGCGTCCTGCCGACACCAAAGAGACAACCGAGGCATGGAAACTCGCAATGGAAAACAACAACACACCTACAGCACTCATCTTATCGCGCCAAAACATAAACAGCCTTCCACAAGGCACCAACTACGCCGAGGCTGCCAAAGGCGCATACATAGTTGCAGGCTCTGACGAAAACCCAGATGTAATACTCGTAGCCTCAGGCTCAGAAGTAGCCACATTAGTAGCAGGTGCTGAACTCATACGCAAAGATGGCAAAAAAGTGCGCATAGTAAGCGTACCCTCAGAAGGTCTCTTCCGTAGCCAAAGCAAAGAATATCAGAAAACTATATTGCCCACAGGCATAAAAAAATTCGGACTCACCGCAGGACTGCCAGTCAACTTGCAAGGTCTCGTACCTGAGTCAGAAGGAAGCATCTGGGGCTTAGAGAGCTTTGGATTCTCAGCACCATATAAAGTGCTTGACGAGAAACTCGGCTTCACCGCCCAAAACGTATACGAACAAGTAAAAAAACTCTTCTGATAAAACACAGAAAAGCTACAAATCAACATATCAAAGCTCTCGAAACACCCTACTCCAAACGCTTCGAGAGCTTTGATAAATTTTGTTGAATTATTAAAATATCTAAATAAATAGAGCTATTAATAAACAAAACCAATATATTCGCAACCAAAACTGACAAACCTCGTTAAAAAACAAAGTATTAAATACGACTCAAACAATATTTTCAGTAACTTAGCGAGATTTTTTCGGATAAGCTATGAGACAACTAAAGATAACACAGACAATTACAGTACGTAACGACACACTCGACAAGTACTTACAAGAAATCAGTCGTGAACCATTGGTCAATGTAGACGAAGAGGTGGAACTTGCACAACGCATACGTCAAGGCGACCGTGTTGCCCTCGAACGTTTGGTGAAAGCCAATTTGCGCTTCGTAGTTTCAGTGGCCAAACAATACCAAAACCAAGGTCTATCATTGCCTGACATCATCAACGAAGGCAATTTAGGACTAATCAAAGCAGCCGAAAAATTTGATGAAACACGTGGATTCAAGTTTATCAGCTACGCTGTATGGTGGATTCGCCAATCAATATTGCAAGCATTGGCAGAACAATCGCGCATAGTACGTTTGCCACTCAACCAAGTTGGTTCGCTCAACAAAATCAACAAAGCATTCTCCAAATTCGAACAAGAGAATGAACGTCGTCCATCGCCAGAAGAGCTTTCTGAAGAGCTCGACATTCAGCCCGAAAAAATAGCCGACACACTGCGCGTATCGGGCAGGCACGTATCAATGGACGCACCATTTGCTGACGGCGAAGAAAACAGCCTACTCGATGTATTGGTCAACACCGATTCGCCTAATGCCGATCGCTCACTCATCAACGAATCGCTCTCAACCGAAGTAGAACGCGTACTATCAACACTTGGCGACCGCGAGCGCGACATCATCCGCTACTTCTTTGGCATTGGCGTGCAAGAGCTTACATTGGAAGAAATAGGCGAACGTTTCGGACTTACCCGTGAACGCGTACGCCAAATAAAAGAAAAAGCCATCCGTAGGCTACGCACCAACCAACAGACAAAACTTCTCAAAGCATATTTGGGATAAGAAAAGACAAGAAAAAAACTCACCAAACGGAGCCATAAACGCTCCGTTTTTTTTGTTTCATAAAACACCAACAACTTATTATTTGTGAAAAATGATTATTTTTGCACAATTTATCTAATAATCCAAAAAAAGAGATGAAACATAACTATAAATATTGGCTCTACCAACCATACAAATGGCTGATACTGATACCATTCTTCTTCATAGAAACACTTATCTTCACCATCTACATATTCATAGCATCACAAATTTCACATCGCTTAGCATTCTACGGTGGCGTATGGTGGGCAAAAGCAATGCAATGGGCCACACCAATGCCAGTAAATGTAATAGGACGCGAAAATATAAGCAAAGGTCAGTCGTATGTAATAGTATCAAACCATCAAAGCGGTTCTGACATTGTAGCAATATATGGCAGCATTGGAATCCAATTCAGATGGATACTGAAAAAAGAACTCCGAAAAGCACTACTATTGGGCTATGCATGCGAAAAAATGCAACACATATTCATCGACCGTTCGTCAGCAAGAGCTTCGTACCGAAGCATACAGAAAGCCAAAGAGATACTAACAGGAGGAACTTCAGTAGTAATATTTCCAGAAGGCACACGTAGCAAAACTGGCGAAATGGGTACATTCAAACATGGCGCATTCAAAATGGCATTTGAACTTGGTCTGCCAATACTACCCATCACCCTCAATGGCACTCACGACGTAATGAGCGGTGGCTTCGACACACTCGTTTGGGGCAAAGCCGAAATGATAATACACAAGCCAATAGACACAATGCAGTATCAGAACGACCGCGACAAACTAATAGAAGTAACTCGCGCTACTATATCTGAAGGCTTGCACCCAATAGCATAAAATCAAGCCCCCACCTCAATGCCACACATATTGTAGCAACATAACCAGACTCTTATGTTGCCACCATAGTTATGGATATCAGAGCAGATATTAACTCCTATAGTTAGGGCTTTGAAATAAAAAAACGCCTCAATAACACAAAAAGTTAATAAAAAACGAAGAGAAACAACATTTTAAACAAAAGAGCCGTAGAGAGATAGCAATTATTTTTTTATTTTTGCCAAAAAATTGAATTTCTATCTTTATGAACAGAACAATCATAACCGTAGTGGGCAAAGATACGGTTGGTATCATCGCTAAGGTTTGCACCTATTTGGCCAATAACAATGTCAACATCTTAGACATATCGCAAACAATAGTGCAAGAATACTTCAATATGATGATGATAGTTGATATGAGCAAACTCAACAAGCCATTTGAACAAGCTTCGAACGAGCTCACCAACATTGGTCAGGAACTTGGCGTGCAAGTGAAGTGCCAACGCGAAGAGATTTTCGACAAGATGCACCGCATCTGATAACGTCATCTACCTTAACCCCACTACTTCAAACTCAAAAATGATCAATATCTCAGAGGTCATTGAGACCAACAAAATGATAGAGCAAGAAAACCTCGATGTCCGCACCATCACTATGGGCATCAGCTTGCTCGACTGCTCCGACAACAATATTGATACATTGTGCAATAATATCTACAACAAGATATACAAATATGCACAAAACCTTGTGCGCACTGGCGAAGACATCTCTAAGGAATTTGGTATTCCTATCGTCAACAAACGCATATCTATCACCCCAATATCACTCGTTGGCGCTTCAGCTTGCCACACTTCAGCCGACTATGTAAAAATAGCTCACACACTCGACAAAGTTGCCAACGACTTGGGCGTCAACTTCTTAGGCGGATACTCAGCCATAGTTTCAAAAGGCATGACACACAGCGACGAACTACTCATTCGCTCCATACCTCAAGCCCTTGCTGAAACCAAATCAATATGCTCATCCATCAATGTAGGCTCTACCAAAACAGGCATCAACATGGATGCCGTAAAACTGATGGGCGAAATAATAAAACAAACAGCTGAGCAAACCAAAGACAATCAATCACTTGGCTGCGCTAAACTTGTAGTGCTATGCAATGCACCAGACGACAACCCATTTATGGCAGGTGCCTTCCATGGCGTATCTGAAGCTGATGCCATCATCAACGTTGGCGTAAGCGGACCGGGCGTGGTGAAATATGCATTGGAGCAAATAAGAGATGCCGACTTTGAAGTGTTATGCGAAACAATCAAAAAAACAGCCTTCAAAATAACACGCGTTGGACAACTTGTAGCACAAGAAGCATCGGCACGCTTAGGTGTACCATTTGGTATCATCGACCTATCATTAGCCCCCACCCCTGCTATTGGCGACTCAGTAGCCGACATATTAAAAGAAATAGGTCTCGAACAAGCAGGTGCACCTGGCACTACAGCCGCCCTCGCATTGCTCAACGACCAAGTGAAGAAAGGTGGCGTAATGGCATCGTCGTATGTAGGCGGACTAAGTGGTGCATTCATTCCTGTGAGTGAAGATCAAGGTATGATTGATGCCGTTGATTGTGGATGCCTTACTATCGAAAAACTTGAAGCAATGACATGCGTATGCTCAGTTGGTCTTGATATGATAGCCATTCCGGGCGACACACCAGCTACCACCATATCTGGCATCATAGCCGACGAAGCCGCTATTGGCATGGTAAACCAAAAAACTACAGCCGTACGCATCATACCTGCTATTGGTATGAAAGTTGGCGACAATGTAGAGTTTGGCGGTTTGCTCGGTCATGCACCTATAATGCCTGTAAACCAATTCGACTGCTCACGCTTTGTGAACCGTACAGGTCGAATACCAGCTCCAATACATAGCTTCAAAAATTAAGCGACGTTCTATTAATTTATTTGAGGGAGAAATGTAAATTGAAAAAGGAATGTAGTGGGTTACACAACTGATAAAACTTGACACATTTTACTGAACAAAAGCAAAAAGCAACCGAAATATAAAACAAAATATCAGAATTAATATAACGCACCTTAAGTAATGAGCATTTTACTGCTCAAAATAAATTTTAGCACTACAAGAGTTTCACAACTCAATAAAATTTAAAAAAAAAAGGCGATGGTTATACCCATCGCCTTTTTATATAAAAAACTGATTATAAATATATTAAACATCCCATACTAACACAACAAATAAGATAAAACAGAGTATAAAAAGATTTTTTCAGTCAAAATAATCTAAACAATATATATATATAATTAATTATAACTATATTCGCATTAGTATAACCAAGAAAATCCAATTGGAATGTATCAGTGCGAAAACAAAATACAACATCCTTAAACAATTTGTTGACGCAACAAATTGCATATCCTCAATTAATCAATCAAATCTGAAAACAAAAAACTGAATTATTAATGGAAAGAAACCTGATAAAAGGATGTATTAGTACGTACAAAACCCGACCAGTTGAGTGCATCCTATTCACCATATTTACCATAATTCGCGCCTTCTTCTACGATAGCTACGACTATGGCTATTTGCTTTCATCAACCATTACAACTATATCTATAATCATACCAATAGCATTCATTCTCAATGCTTTATCAGACAAGAGCCGATGGATAAAACGAGCCTACGACATGCTACTACCAATAGCACTTGTATGTATAGTGATAGGCATTGACGATGCATTTGCCAACATACGTAACACAACCGAATATAATAGCATAATAGGCATATTACTAATAGGAGTTTTGCTTGTTAATAACATAAAAAACGACATATTAATAATACAAAATGGCATATCAATGCTATGGGCAATATTACGCGCCAGTATAAGCGCACTTGCTACATGGATACTATTCTTCATATTAGTATACGCCATCGAATCAATATTCAACACCACCGTTGAAGCACACCTTTTGGGCATACCATGGACACTCACATTCCCTATCGTAGCGCTATATGTATATGACAATAGCGAAAAAATATCTACAATAAACCACCCCATAGCCAACAATCTTATCAACTTCACAATGGTGCCAGCCATAATTATTTTTTTGGCTGTACTATATGCCTACATAGCTAAGATACTTATTACATGGCAGTTACCAAGTGGCAATATTACAATAACATGCTTCATATACTTCGTTGCATCAATTGCGACAACAAGCATATACCGTATGTCGACCGAAAACTTCTTCGACCGTTTTTTTTACTGGATACCTATAATAAGCATACCAGTAATAGCCCTCTATTGGGTAGCCATAATCCGACGTATATATGACTATGGCTTCACCGAAGCTCGCGTCTACGTAGTAATGGTAGGAGTGCTCAACCTCGTATTTATGCATTCGCTCTACGCCAACAAAAGTAAAGCATACAAGATAACATTCATTCACCTAATAGGCTTTTTAATACTATTGGCATATATTCCACAAACATCAGCCAAATATATTGCAGAGCAATTTCAGTGGAACAATGTACCACAATCAGAAAATGCCACTCTACCATCTGACGAAGAAGAGTATGCCAACAACGATATTTTGCTACTCAACACCTGCAAACGCATCGAAACCGAACCAACCGACATCATATACTTCCCTGAAGCCACTATACACAACGACAAAATGGTCATCGAATCAGACGAAGGAATAATAGCTGAAATAAACAAAGAGACGCTAATGCGCAAAATAGCCCACCAAAACAATATGAGCTACGAACAGCTATTAGACTCAGCCCGAATTGACTATATGGCACTATCGCTAAACGTAGACATAGACTCTATGTGCGTAGTTTTCAATACAATAATATATACACAATATCAACAAAGTGCTACAATAAAAGCGGCCTTTAAACGAAAATAGCAAGACCCCTCTGTCACAGACGAGCCTTGCGTGCGTAAACAAAACTATAAATACAAAAATAATGATTCTTGAGTCTTTTAAATGTACGTGAATTTCTTTTTAAGAAACTCTTTCTCCTTTCTATCCAACGACTAATGTTACGTCAAAATACGCTATTAGTTACACGTTGGCTAATTTTTTTGAGTAAAAACAATTGTTGTTCAAATCCTCTTTTTTCTGCATTGGCATCAGTAAGTGCAACACCTATGCAGTATTTACTAAAACTACTCTGCTCTAGATGCACTTGCTCAACCATCTTTGCGGTATAAACCGAGGGCGTCTTTTCGCATTTTAGCTCAACAACTGCTACATTGGGCAATGATAATGTCTGCATTGTTCGCACATTTTGCATCTGAATATCAGTATCTATCGTCAGTCGTTCAGCATGCTGAGTATCAACAAGTGTAATTCTGTTGAACTCACTAACTATTGATGGCTGCAACTGACCAACTCTATAACTCGATGTATCTAAGAGGAATGTACTCACTGCATTGCTCTTACTCCACAAACTACCATTCTGAAGTTGAATGCGTTGTTTGTTGGTATTGCCATTGTTGCTTGTTTTTACTTCAAAGTACGTTTCGTTGGCCAAAGCATACGTTCGCAAACGCACCTTCTGCCTAAAACTATGCTTGTTGCGATGTTCGGCATACATCGACAAATTTGCCGTATCTAAGTAAGTTGTTGTATACCACTGACTTCGATTTTGCCCAATTGTTTGAACCATAAACCTATCTGACAACATACTCAGCAAGCCTGACAATTCTGCAACGTTGACCAAAAATTTAATTTCAGTACGTTTCATCAATTTTATCTTGACGGCCTGAGATAGTTCAATAGGTTCAAACATAGCAAGCTCACTTGCGATGCGCTGATGAGCATTGGTAATGGCTATTGTCTTTGCCTTCAACTGCATTGTTTCAATGGGGCAAAATTACACAGAATATTCAGAACACACAAATCAGTATTAAATAAAGTGTTATTTTTTAACACATTATACTATATTTTTAATTTTTTCTGTTTATTACAACACAATTGATACGTATTTATACTTATTTTTATAAGATAAAAAATAGTATGCTGATTCGCATCAGCATACATAATATCTGTGTCGTACTAACATCTCTGACACACAATGATGTATCACTTTTACATGTACAATATATTACAAAATTCAATAGATTTTCTAAAAATCTTAAATTATCTCAAATATCTTATCGAGCTTCATCAGCTCAAACAATTTGAGCACATCGCGTTGAATGTTGGCAATAACAAATCGGTTGCTACGTTCGCGCGATGCTTTGAGTCCGGAAATCAAAACGCTAATACCAGTGCTATCCATAAATTTAACTTCGGCAAGGTCGAGCACTACTTTTGAGGCTCCTCCGTTTAGGGTTGATATAAGAGTGGTTTTTAGGTCGGCAACATTTGCCACCGTAACTCTATCTGCTTTTACTGCAACGGTAACAACACCGGCATTTTCATTAACTTCTACCATAGGTTTATTCATTTTGTTGATTGATACGGGAAGGTGTCTAATATATCCAACTTTGCCATATCGGCTTGCAAGTTATAAAATTTTATCAAATCAGCCATTACTTCGGTTGCAACTTTTTTTTCTTTATAGTTGCTTATTGTTTTTTGCATCTCTGTTGGCATTGATTTTATCTGATCTTTATACCATTGCAAACGACTGTCGTTCAGCCCATTAGTTTCACATTGTTCTACATATACTTGCTTGCAAAACATTTCAAGTATTTTGAGCGATGAGGCCAACTGCTCCATACCCATTGCTTGCACTGACGACTTTGCTTTGTGGGCTATGCTAGCAAGTTGTATAAAGTTACCGTTGCTGTATGCATCGGTCATTCCCTGTGAAAATTCAGGTATTTGGCTTAAGAATATTTCTGCCAAACTTCGCTCTAATTCTTCATTACCTTCAGATACTGAATGAAGATAAGTTAGATCTATTACTCTCATATATCAACTCTTTGGTTTAGTTAGTGAGTGCAAGTTAATAATGTTTTTTCTACTAAACAAATATATCACTACTTACATTTTTATTTGCACTATTTTTTTCGGTTAAAATAGGACTATATAAATGTTTTAATTCTATTTTTAACCCCAATACAACACAAAAAAGCGATGGTACAACTTATGAGTGTTGGACCATCGTTTTTTTTGTTAAAATTAAGATTTTGTTAATCTTCTATCGAAATCTGACGTTTGAAGCTTTCTTCGAGCGATATGATGGTTTCAGTAGATGATATGCCACTGATAGCTTGCAAGCGATCATGCAAAATGTATTTCATGTGTTCGTTGCTTTTGGCGTATATCTTGATGAAGATAGCATATTTACCTGTTGTATAGTGGCATTCTACAATTTGTGGAATGAGTTTCATCTGTGCTACCACATCGTCAAAATAACTTGCATCTTTGAGGTATATGCCAATGTAGGCACACGTCATATAGCCAATGCGGTTGGGGTTGATGATGAACTCTGAACCTTTTATTACGCCTATATTTTGCAAACGCTGTACGCGCTGATGTATTGCTGCACCTGAAACTCCACATTCTCGAGCTACTTCAAGAAATGGTGTGCGGGCATTTAGCATTATCATTGACAAAATTTTCTTATCTAAGTCGTCAATAGGAAGGTTGCTATCTAAAATTTCTGTCATAATGTTATGTTTTGTAGTTTTTTATGTCAGCTTTTACGCTTAAACGCTTGTTTATGGTTACAAATTAAAAGTAAAAAAATGAATTTGCCAAGACTAAAGTACTATTGTTTCACTATTTTCTTTCAATTTACTGCTTTATCATCACACTTGCTTAGCTAAAAATCAGTTATATACAACAAAAAACTTACAACTTAAAACTTATAACCTCAAGTTTCGCAAGTGAAAATCACAGTTCTTTCATTTAAAACTTTTCTTATATCGTTCAATCATCTTCAAATGCCTTAAATTTTACAACCACTTTCAGCTGTTAATCATACCAATAATAATGCTTTATTCTGAGAAAAAATGTAACTTCGCTTGCGTTATGCAACAAGATTGACTTTTGCTATGCAAATGAATATAAGCAACACAATAATAATCAGATAGTTGGCACACCATATAGCCATATAAACATACAAAAGAGAAAAGTATTAATATGCATATTTCAGATTATCAGATTTCACTGATGAAAAAAACAATGACAGCTATACTTATGGCAAGCGCAGCCATAGGAGTTAATGCTCAGAAGTCGAGAATATACGAAACTGCTCAAGATGAATACAATGCGGCTATGCAACTCTATGAGGCTGAAATGCTTGGCGGTTCGAGAGCTGCATTTGCACAGTTTGTAGAACATTGGTCTGACAAAAATCAGATTCTTAGCACCGATGCTCGTTATTATCATGCCGTATCGGCAAAACGCCTCAATAATGCTGATGCGCCATCGCTTATGATTAGTTTCATACGCGAATGCAAACAGAGTGTTCACAGGCATGATATGTATTACCATTTGGGCGATTACTACCTTATCAATAGCAACGAGCGACAAGCATTGCGTTGGTTTGAAAAAGCACAATATAAAAAAGTAGATCCGTTGTTGCAACCTGATTTGCTGTTCAAAACAGGCTATTGCTACTTTGTTATCGGCAAACACAATAAAGCTCTATCTTATTTTGACCGTATCAAAAACAACTCTGAATACGACAGTGCCATAAAATACTACAAGGCACATGTAGACTATGAGAAAGGCAACCTCAATGCCGCTCTAAGCGCATTTATGGAATTGGAGAAAGACGATGGATTTAGCAGTGTAGTACCTTATTATATAGCTCACATTCTCTATTTGCAAGGTCACTATGCTGAAGCTATCAGATATGCGGAGCCACTGGCAAACCAATCAGACAAAAAGGCTGTTGAGATGGTACGAATTGTGGCCGATAGTCATTTTATGCTTGATGAATATCAGCAGGCTGCAACCAACTATGAGAAGCTTCAAGGCATTGCTCGCAACTTTAGCCGAGCCGACTATTATCACCTTGGCATGAGCTACTATAATCTGGACCGATATGAAGATGCTGCAAAAGCCTTATCAAAAGTTACAGGTCAAAACGATGAATTGTCGCAAAATGCCTACTATCACTTGGCTTGCTGCTACCTGAAAAACAACGACAAACAACGTGCTCGCACAGCCTTCGATGCTGCATCAAAATACAATTTTGACAAAGCTATAAAAGAGGATGCTCACTTCAACAAACTCAAACTTGCCTACGAACTCAACTTTACAGGGTTCAACGAGATTGTGAGCGACTTTATTGCATTCATCGAAGCTTATCCGCAAAGCGACAAAATAGATGAAGCATACGACTACATAAGCAAGGCACTTGTAACTACCAAAAACTACAAGCAAGCACTTGCTACGATGGAGAAGATACAGCACAAAAATCTGAAAGTATACACCGCTATGCAACGCATTGCATTCTATCGCGGACTAGAACTCTACACCGACCTAAAATTTGACGAAGCTACTGAATACTTTGATTATAGCCTCAACTATGGCGATTATGACAAAAAGCTCAAAGCACGCGCCTACTATTGGAAAGGTGAATGCCTATACCGCACCAATAACCAATACGAAGCAGCTGAAGCTGAATATATGAAATTTATCAATGCATTTAGTGCTTCAGAACTCGACGAATTTACCACTGCTCACTACAACATTGCTTATACCTATTTTAATAGACAAAAATATGCGGAGGCTCGCAAGTGGTTTCTCAAATACGTTGGACTATACAACTCAACCGACAAACGTCTTGTATCTGATGCCTACAACCGACTTGGCGACTGTATGTATGTGCAACGCGACTTCAAGCCAGCTATTGATTACTACGACATGGCGCTAAAAACATCTACCGCTGTGGGCGACTATGCTATGCTACAAAAAGGCATCTGCCTCGGACTAACCAAAGACAATCGTGGCAAAATAGACCAACTCAAACAGTTGATAAACAACTATCCACAATCAGCATATTGCGCCAACGCATACTACGAAATAGCACGCGCACACGTAGTGATGGACGAAATAAAAGACGCTATATACAACTTTAAAGTAGTAAAAGAGAAATACCCTAAAGGTTCGTTGGCAGCAAAATCGATGGTACAACTTGGCTTGCTATACTACAACGTGTCAGAATATGACAACTCGATGGCATTCTATAAACGCGTCATCAACGAATATCCATCGACAGCCGAAGCCGCAGATGCACTTGCCGGACTGCGCAACGTATATATGGAACTTGGCGACTTTGACGGATACATAGCCTACACCAACACACTTGGTAGCTTTGCTCGTCTGGACCAACATGAACAAGACTCACTGATGTTTACAAGTGCATCAAGACTATTCCTCAAAGGCGACTTTGAAAACGCCAAACCTGCACTGCAAAAATATGTAGACCGCTATAGCGATGGTCGATTCATAATGGGAGCAAACTTCTATTTGGGCGAATGCAACTATATGGAAGGCAACACACAAGAGGCACTCACAGCTTACGAATATGTAGCAAACTGCCCACGTAGCATATTTACTGAAGATGCCCTACTCCGACTTGGCGAACTCTACTACAAAAACAGCAATTACACCAACGCGCTCACCGCCTTCCAACGATTGGAAAACGAAGCCGAAGTAGAAAACAACAAAATAGAAGCCATCATCGGACAGATGAGATGTATGCAAAAAACAGGCGATGCAACATCGTGCGTAGCAAGTGCCGACAAGGTGATAAACATGCCACAAACATCGCCCGAAATACTGCGCGAAGCCAACTATCTAAAAGTCAAATCGCTCATATCGTTGCATCGCACCTCAGAAGCAATTCCGACACTCAAAACATTGGCTGAAAATACCAAAAGCGTTGAAGGTGCTGAAGCTAAATACCTCTTAGCTCAGGCATATTACGACCAAAGCAACCACGATGCAGCCGAACGTGAAGTAATGGACTACATAGAAAATGGCACACCGCATCAGTATTGGCTTGCTCGTACATTCATACTTTTAGCCGATATTTATCATGATAAAGGCGATGACTTTTCGGCACGTCAATATTTGGAAAATCTAAGAGAAAACTACTCAGCCAACGACGATATAGAAAGTATGATTTCACAACGACTTGCTGCTTGGAAAGTAAGTAGCGCAGTTTTACCAGATTAACACAATAACAACATACAAAAAAAAATGAAAAATATCATATATCTGATAATTGGTCTGCCAATTGTCAACATAGCATCGGCACAACAAGATACCCTCACCAACACCATAAAAAGAGATGTTGAGGTAATAAACTATTACCTCCCTACCCTCTCAAACCCCTACAAACTACAAGTTGACCCCGTAATAGATGACAACATACAATACAAAGCCACATTCAACTACCAGACACTCAACAAAGTACAATCAATAAAAACCACACCTGACAGTTTGGAAGCAGCCACCATGACCTTCCGCCCAGAAGAGACACAATACAACACATGGGTAAAAGGTGGCATTGGCAACTACGGCAACATATATGGGCAATTGGTATACAACATTGGCACCAACGACAAATATCACCTAAGCGTAGACCTTGGACACCACTCAATGCTTGGCAAAGTAAAACTACACGAAACCGACAAAAAAGTAAAAGCTCCATCGACACGCACATGGTTGGGTGCCGACTTTGCCACATTCTTTAAGAACAATACAGCCCTCGATGCAAACGCCTACTTCCGCAACTTCACATACCGCTACTACGGCTACCAAACATTGCAGGACACACTACTCTACTACGGCTACCAAACATTGCAAAACACACTATCCGACTACGACAATTTAACCGACTCAATACTTGGCTCTGACCTGCGCGACAACGACAAACAACAACGCCAAACAACATTCGACCTCAACCTGAAATATGGACGCCGAATGGCCGATCCTCGCGAAAAATTCACTTGGAACACAGCCTTCGCATTCGGAGTATTTGGCAATCGCACAGGCGTGAAACAGAAAGACATAAAACTGCACTTCTACCTCCGTCAGCCACTCAAAACCAACTATTTGATTAGCTTTGATGTAAACACAAACACAAACCTCATAAGCGTACCAGACTACGATGGAAACGCCTACAACTTTGAAAGTCGCCACCACACCGATGTAAGCATACGCCCCAACTTTGGCATCGACTTCGACATAGTACAACTACGTGCTGGTCTCAACTTCATCCTCGAATTTGACGACAAAGACAACATCTATATGCAACCCGACATCTACGCTGACTTCAACGTATCTGACGGCGCTGTAACACTCTACCTTGGCATGACAGGCGGATACAAAGCCAACTCATTCAGACAATTAGCCGAAGAAAATCCTTGGGTATCGTCAGACGCTTGCAACTTTGTGTGGAAAGCAGAAAACAACACCTACGAACCCACTAAAATGCAAACCACACAAAACCCTATCAGACTAACAGCCGGACTGCGCGCCAAGATAGCACACGTTGTAGCATTCGACATAAGTGCCGACTATGCTGCATTTGACGATGAACTCTTCTTCATCAACAAAGGCTACCAAATTGCCGACTCACTTTTTATTGAAAAAACTGGCATACAAGCGCACTACACCAATATGTTCGGAGTTATTTCAGAAAACGGCAAAGTAGGCAAAATAAACGCCGAACTCAACATCACCCCAGTATCAAAAACACAAATATTGCTACACGGCAGCTACTACAATTGGAAGCTCGACTACCTCGAAGAAGCTTGGTACAAACCCAAATATGAAGCCGGCATCGACATCCGCGTCTTTCCTATTGACCGACTGCTAATTACTGCAGGAATCAACTCTTTGAGCAAACGCTACGGCTACAATCACACAACAGCCACTAAAGAAAAACTTGATATGCTCCTCGACATCAATTTGGGTGGCGAATATAGGATAAATAGCCAGTGGACAGCCTTCGTCAACTTCAACAATATGGCAGCTCAAGACTACCGACGTTGGCTTGGCTATTCATCGCACAAATTCAACGCATTGGCAGGCATTACATTCAAATTCTGAACAAAGAAAAAAACAACAATAACCACAACAACTCCCAACAGCACAAAAACTTGCCGTTGGGAGTTGTTTTGATTTTTATAAGCAAAAAAATGAAAAGTCAACTTAAGGCTACACAAGAACAATAATTAAACAATATTTGCAGAAAAAAATCTTTAATTATTGCACATGTTAATGTAAACTTTGTATTTTTGTAAACGTAAATGAGAAAGATTGAAATAAAAATTGTAAAAATAAATTACTAACAATAATATAGAAACACAAAACATGGCACAACTGAATTTGGAAAAGTATGGCATCACTGGAGCTACAGTGATTGCACACAATCCATCGTACGAAACTCTGTATGCAGAGGAAACAAAAGCAGGTTTGCAAGGCTACGAAGTAGGTCAGGAAACTGAGCTCAAAGCAGTAAACGTAATGACAGGCATCTTCACAGGTCGTTCACCAAAAGATAAATACATCGTTGATGACGCTCAAAGCCATGACAAAGTATGGTGGACATCAGATGCATACAAAAACGACAACCACCCAATGTCAGAAGAAGTTTGGGGCAAAGTAAAAGAGATTGCGAAAAAAGAACTTTCTAACAAAAACCTCTATGTAGTTGATGCATTCTGTGGTGCCAATAAAGCTACTCGTTTGGCAGTTCGTTTCATAGTAGAAGTTGCATGGCAGGCTCACTTTGTAAAGAACATGTTTATTCAGCCTACTGAAGAAGAACTTGCAAACTTTGAACCCAACTTTGTAATCTACAACGCTTCAAAAGCAAAAGTTGACAACTATAAAGAACTTGGCCTCAACTCAGAAACTTGTGTTGCATTCAACACAACAACTCGTGAGCAAGTTATCATCAACACTTGGTATGGTGGCGAAATGAAGAAAGGTATGTTCTCAATGCAGAACTACTACCTCCCACTTCAGGGCATCGCTTCAATGCACTGCTCAGCCAACACCGACAAAGAAGGCAAGAACACAGCTATCTTCTTCGGACTCTCTGGTACTGGCAAAACAACTCTTTCAACCGATCCAAAACGTCTTCTCATTGGTGACGACGAACATGGTTGGGACGATGAGGGCGTATTCAACCTCGAAGGTGGTTGCTACGCTAAGGTTATCAACCTCTCTAAGGAGAACGAGCCTGACATCTATGGTGCTATCAAACGCAATGCTCTCCTCGAGAACGTTACAGTTGACAAGAGTGGCAAAATCAACTTCGCAGATAAGAGCGTAACTGAAAACACTCGCGTATCTTATCCTATCGACCACATCACCAACATTGTAAAGAAAGTAGCAGGCAAGAGCGCTGGTCCAGCTGCAAAGAACGTAATATTCCTCTCAGCTGATGCATTTGGTGTATTACCTCCAGTATCTATCCTTACCCCAGAGCAGACTCAATACTACTTCCTCTCTGGCTTCACCGCTAAGTTGGCTGGTACAGAGCGTGGCATCACTGAGCCTACTCCTACATTCTCAGCTTGCTTCGGTCAGGCATTCCTCGAGTTGCACCCAACTAAGTATGCTGAAGAACTTGTAAAGAAGATGAAGAAGAGCGGTGCTAAGGCTTACCTCGTCAACACTGGTTGGAACGGCACTGGCAAACGTATCTCAATACCTGATACTCGCGGTATCATCGACGCTATCCTTGATGGTTCTATCCTCAAGGCTCAAACCAAGAAGATTCCATTCTTCGACTTTGAAGTTCCAACTGCATTGCCAAACGTAAACGCTAACATTCTTGACCCACGCGACACTTATGCTAAGGCTTCAGAATGGGAAGAGAAGGCTAAAGACCTTGCTGGCAGATTCATCAAGAACTTTGAGAAGTACACCACCAACGAAGCTGGTAAAGCACTCGTTGCTGCAGGTCCAAAACTCTAAGAATAAGAGATAGAATCAAAAAATAAATTTGAGCCATTCAGTGTTGCAAAAACATTGAATGGCTTTTTTATTTCCATATAAATCTGAACGCCCCTCGAATAATACAAAGCACAAAAAAGCGGTGAAGCTCTATAAGTTTCTATGAGCTTCACCGCTTTTTAGTTTTAATATAGCTTTTAGTTTTTGCCTTTTAGCTTTTCAATACTCTCTTTGAGAGCTGCTATTTTGCTTTCAGCATCTGATTGTTTTTTCTTCTCCATATCAACAACGGCTGCTGGAGCATTGGCTACGAATTTTTCGTTCGAAAGCTTTTTCTGTACACTGATTAGGAACCCTTCGAGGTGCTTGAGTTCTGCCTCTTGCTTCTTTATTTCAGCTTCAGTATCAATAAGGTTGCCAAGTGGCACGCTATAGGTTGTTGTCCCTACCAAGAATGTAGCTGCTGTGTCGTCTTTGGCTGGCACTACCTCTATTTTGTCAAGGTTTGCCATTTTGCTTATACAGCAGTTGAGCTCACTGAGGCTGTTGTTGCCTATCACTTGCAAAGTGAGTGCCTCTTTGGGCGCAATATTTTTCTGGTTGCGAATAGAACGAACGCCAGCAACTATCTCTTTTATTGCTTCAAATTGTGCAATAAGCTGATTGTCGGCTTCGCTTACATGTGCTTCACTTATGCGTGCTACCATAATGCTTTCGCCATCTTTTCGGTCGTAGATGTGTTGCCAAAGTTCTTCAGTAATGAATGGCATGAAGGGGTGAAGCAGTTTGAGCAGTTCATCAAAGAAACCAAGTGTAGCACTGAATGTGGCGCTATCGATAGGTTTTTGGTAGGCTGGTTTGATAAGTTCCAAATACCATGATGAGAATTCGTCCCAGAAGAGTTTGTACACTGCCATAAGTGCTTCGCTGAGGCGATATTTGCTGAAAAGATCGGCTACTTCAACCGATGTTTTGCGTAGTTGTGCGTCAAACCATTTTACGGCTATGGCTGATGCTTCGGGCTGTTCTATGTTGCTTACCTCCCACCCTTTGACAAGGCGGAATGCATTCCATATTTTGTTGTTGAAGTTGCGCCCTTGTTCACAGAGCGAGTCGTCAAACAAGATGTCATTGCCAGCAGGTGCGCTAAGCATCATACCCATACGAACGCCGTCGGCACCATATTTGTCAATGAGTTCGAGAGGATCTGGTGAATTGCCAAGCGACTTTGACATCTTACGACCTATTTTGTCGCGCACAATACCTGTGAAATATACGTTTTTGAATGGCATTTTACCCTGATATTGGTATCCAGCCATTATCATACGCGCTACCCAGAAGAATATGATGTCAGGACCTGTAACGAGGTCGCTTGTAGGATAGTAGTAGTTTATTTCGTCGTTATTGGGGTTGTTTATTCCGTCGAAGAGTGATATTGGCCACAACCATGACGAGAACCAAGTATCGAGGCAATCGCTATCCTGACGCAAGTCGGCAGCTGTGATGTTGCTATCTTTTTGCTTAGCAAGTTCGAGTGCTTTTTCGGCTGTTTCTGCTACTACAAATCCGCCTTGTGGCAGGTAGTAGGCAGGTATGCGATGTCCCCACCAAAGTTGCCTACTTATACACCAATCTTTGATGTTTTCCATCCAATAACGATAGGTGTTTTTGTATTTTGCAGGATAGAACTTTATGTCGTCGTTCATTACAGCTTCGAGTGCAGGCTTTGCAAGTTGTTCCATTTTGAGGAACCATTGCATTGAAAGTTTTGGTTCAATGGGCACTCCTGTACGTTCTGAGCAACCTACTTTATTGTCATAGTCTTCAGTTTTTTCGAGCAAGCCAGCAGCTTCGAGGTCTATTGATATTTGCTTGCGTACATCGAATCGATCTTGCCCTACATAGAGTCCTGCAGCTTCGCTTATGGTAGCGTCATCGTTGAATATATCTATGATTGGCAAGTTGTATTTTTCGCCCAACATATAGTCGGCTACGTCGTGAGCTGGTGTTACCTTTAGACATCCTGTACCGAAACCTATTTCTACATATTCATCTTCTATGATAGGAATGACGCGGTTGACAAGTGGCACGATGACTTTTTTGCCGCTGAGCCATTGGTTTTTCTCATCGTTGGGGTTGATGCAAACAGCTACATCGCCCATTATGGTTTCAGGACGTGTGGTTGCTACTATGCAATATTTGCCACTGCTATCAGGGTTACCATCGGCATCGGCTATCATATATTTGAGGTAGTAGAGTTTGCTGTGTTCTTCTTTGTATATTACCTCTTCGTCAGATAGAGCTGTAAGTGCTTTGGGGTCCCAATTTACCATGCGAACGCCACGATATATGAGGCCTTTGTTGTAGAGGTCGCAAAATACTTTTATTACGCTTTCTGAACGACTTTCGTCCATGGTGAAGGCTGTGCGCTCCCAGTCGCACGATGCACCAAGTTTGCGTAATTGCTTGAGTATGATGCCGCCATGTTCGTTGGTCCAATCCCAAGCATGTTTGAGAAACTCGTCGCGACTAAGGTCGGTTTTCTTTATGCCTTGTTGTGCAAGTCGGTTTACAACTTTGGCTTCTGTTGCAATCGAAGCATGGTCGGTACCCGGTACCCAACATGCATTTTTGCCTATCATACGAGCACGACGCACAAGTATGTCTTGTATTGTATTGTTGAGCATGTGCCCCATGTGCAACACGCCAGTAACGTTTGGCGGCGGGATGACGATGGTGTATGGCTGACGATTGTCGGGTTTCGATGCGAACAGCTTCTGATCTGTCCAATACTTATACCAGCGTTCTTCTATTTCGGCTGGTGTGTACTTAGTTGCAAGTTCCATTTCTTTTTGTTATGTCGGGCGGCAAAATATAAGAGATGTTGCCGTCTAATTCTTTTTTTAATTAAAAAATATCTGACAATAAAAGTGCTTGCAAAGGTAATAAATAACCTTATGTTTCGCAAATGCTTACATTAGCTACACTGGTTCTTTCATTTAAAAACTTGACGTTTTGGTGCCAAAGGCGATAGAAATAATTGTTGAGAGCTTGGGGAAAATCGAGTTTAGTACTAATTTGTTGGAAGTGATTTTGAATAACTAAAGAACTGTGAGCACTAAAATCAGAATTGTCACAAAAAAAAGGTTGCCAAACATTGTAGCAACCTATTCTCTATGGATACATGTTATCTAATCTACGGATATGCCAAGTTGCAACATTTTTTGCGATATAGCAAGTCCTTTTTTTGTAATGTTTTTGCTTGATATTTCAAACTTAAGTTTTCCTTCGGCAAGCACAAATGAGATACCAGCCCCCTGAGCACACAATCCGTTTTTGCCAGAAACTATAAGATTTTTGTTGTTGGTTTGTGTGTTTATCAAACCGGGAATCTGATTACTACGCGATTCGCCAACAAAGATTATATCGCTCTTCTGAATGCCAGTTACAGTTGCCGATTCTTTGATTATTACTTTGCGTGCACCTACTTGCTTTGTCTGTGCAAGTTTGCTAAGTTCTTTTACAAGTTCGTTGTCGGCAACCACAGTAATGGTCAAATCTTTTGTTGCGTCTTCAGTAGGCCAACCTATATTTTTCGCAAAATTATAGATATACATAGCCTCAAATTGAGCCAATTGCGCATCTGCTGCAATGCATATTGCACTTAGTGCAAATGTCATTAATAATTTTCTGATTGAATCCATTGTTGTCTAATTATTAAGTTGTCTATGAATATTTCAGTATCTTATTTTCACTTAAAATAGATGCCAAAACATTTTTCTTATTGGCTTTACTCATGCACATTCATCATAAATGATGATAAAAATATAGAGAATTATTACTTTTATTTTAGACACGAAAAGAATAACACTCTGATTTTTTACGAGTGCTAAGATAATAAAAATAAAATAATAATGTATCAACAATGGTAATATTTCATTATTTTTTTTTGCACGACTCTTTCATTTTAAAATATTACTGTCCGCTAAAACTTCAGATATAAAAGAAAAAAATGGGCTGGTTTCTTTGCGGGAAATCAGCCTTTTTTGTTACTTGTTTTTACCTCCAAAAATCATCGTAACAATGAGCAAAAGTAACCATTTTTTCGGACAGCCGGTCTTCGGACAATTGATAAATTATCTCGATAGAGATTCTATCCAAAAATATAGCAGAGAAAATGGCGGAGAGTGCTATGTGAAGTCATTCGACACATGGTCGCACCTCGTTGTAATGCTATATGCAGTCATAATGAAATTCGACTCACTGCGTGAAATCGCAGCATCTACGTGGGCTGAAGTAAACAAATATTTGCAAATATTTGCAAATATTTGTTATTGATTCGGTATTTGCTTAATTTTGTTGCATAAAACAATAACATCAGGTAAGGGAATAGGCAGATGGAAATGAATGAATCAACGCAAATGATATTGGCAAGAGTCTTTGTTTCAGGCTCTTGGCTCTTGTTTGGAATTCTCCCCCCCCTGTAGATTTACAAAATTTAACATAGACTAACGACGGCATGTCTGGCTTCTCGATTGAGGAGCTGGGCGTGCCTTTTTTATTTATTAATACACTTTACAAAACAAGGATTATGAAAAAGAAACTTCTCACCGTGCTGATGGCTATGTGCGCCGCT
>CAJONN010000001.1 GCA_905235955.1 uncultured Marinilabiliaceae bacterium | reverse complement strand
GCTACGATAATTTTCTTTACGCTCCGTGCCAAAGGCGACAACCGCGAGGTGAAAATCGGGTTCCGTGCTAATTGTTGGAAGCAATTTGGTGGTTATATTCCCCTGCCCATTCTTATTTTCTGTGCGTTTTTCACTTGCGAAACTTGAGCTATTTAGTCAAGTGTCTATTTTTAATTTTTATAAATAGTACCATATTCCCCAAAAGTACAATAGCTTTTCATATTTTTGCTCAAAAACAAACCAAAGACATATACCTATATGTTACGACGTATCAGAATAACATTTGCCACACTTTTTTTTATAGCCGCATTGGCTATTTTTCTCGATTTTAGTGGCACCATACACACCTATCTTAGTTGGGTTGCTAAGGTGCAAATAATGCCAGCCATATTGAGCATAAACATTGTAGTCATTGCTATTTTGGCATTGCTTACGCTTGTTTTTGGTCGTGCATATTGCTCTGTTATTTGTCCGCTTGGCATTACACAAGACATTATTTCGCATATTGCTGGCCGAAAAAAGAAAAATCGCTTTACACCCTCAAAAGCTCGCAATATACTAAGATATAGTATTTTAGCTATATACGCTATAGCATGCATTGCTGGTGTAGGCATCGTGACTGCATTGCTCGACCCATACGCTATTTTTGGTCGGACAGCCAACCAACTATTGCAACCATTGTGGCAGTGGAGCAACAATCTGTTTGCGCTCATTGCCGAAGAGCTCGACAGCTATGCTTTCTATCAAGTTGATGTTTGGCTAAAAGGTGTTAGTGTATTGATTATTAGCATTGTATCAATAATAGCAATAGCTATTTTAGCATGGCGCAATGGTCGCACATATTGCAATACTATTTGTCCTGTAGGTGCATTGCTCAGCATTTTGTCACGTTATTCGTTACTAAAAATTGACATCGACACAACCAAATGCAACGGCTGCACACTTTGCCAACGCAACTGCAAAGCCTCATGTATCGATGCAAAGCAACACGTCATCGACCACTCGCGTTGCGTTGTTTGTGGCAACTGCATTGAAAAATGCAACAAACAGGCTATCAGCTATAAATGGAGTTTTGGCAACAATAGCAATGCGCCAACTATAACCGAACCCGACCAAAACAAACGCGCATTCATTGCCACCACAGCTCTCATAGCTACTACTGCGGTGAAGGCACAGATAAAAAATGATGGCGGCTTAGCGTTTATTGCCGACAAACAAGCACCTCAGCGCAACACTCGCTTAGTGCCAGCAGGCTCTGCATCGGCAAGCAACTTCTTGAGCAAGTGCGTAGGCTGCCAGCTTTGTGTATCGGTGTGCCCCAACGAAGTATTGCGCCCCGATGTTATGCTAAAGCCCCAAATGTCGTATGAGCGAGGTTATTGTCGCCCAGAGTGCACACGCTGCTCAGAGGTTTGTCCGGCAGGTGCCATAGTGAAAATAGACACTGCACTCAAGTCGTCGACACAAATAGGACATGCTGTTTGGGTGAAGAAAAACTGCATTCCGCTAACCGACGATGTTGACTGTGGCAACTGCGCTCGCCACTGCCCAGCAGGTGCTATAAGCATGGTACCTTCTGACCCAAACAACAACGATTCTCGCAAGATACCTATCGTAAACGAAGAACGCTGTATAGGTTGCGGAGCTTGCGAAAATCTTTGTCCGGCTCGCCCATTCTCAGCCATCTACGTTGAGGGACATGAAGTACACAGAACAATTTGATAGCTTGCATCTTAGGTTTTTTATTTATCAGAAAAAAGAGAAAAAGAATGGAACACAACATAACCAAACGAGAATTTGTACGTCGGATAGGCTTAGGCGCAATAGCCACAGCTCTTGCTTCGTGCCGCAACAATACCGTAGCCGATGTTGCACAACAACAACAACAATCTGCCACCGATGGAGAAATGACATATCGCATCACTCCATCGACAGGCGACAAGGTGTCGTTACTTGGCTACGGCATGATGCGCTTGCCCATGAAGTCCGATCCGGACAACGACGGACAAGGTGATGAAATAGATCAAGAAGCTGTAAATAAGCTTGTTGACTATGCTATAGAACACGGCGTAAACTACTTTGATACATCGCCCGTCTACTGTCAAGGTAGATCAGAGGCAGCCACTGGCATAGCTTTAAGTCGTCACAAACGCGACACATACTACATAGCTACCAAACTCTCAAACTTCAGCCAATCAGTATGGAGTCGAGAGGAGTCGATAAAAATGTATCACAACTCATTTGAACGCTTGCAAGTAGACTACATAGATTATATGTTGCTACACGCCATAGGCATGGGCGGAATAGACAACACTATGGAGCGATACTTCAAAAATGGCATACTCGACTTCTTGGTAGAAGAACGCAAAGCAGGACGCATACGCAACCTCGGATTCTCATATCATGGCGACATCAAGGCTTTTGACTACCTACTTTCAAGGCACGATGAATATAAATGGGACTTTGTGCAAATACAGCTCAACTACGTTGATTGGCACCATGCTAAAGAGATAAATGCAAGCAATACTGAAGCTGAATACCTATACACCGAACTCGAAAAACGTGGCATACCAGCCGTTATTATGGAGCCCTTGCTTGGCGGACAGCTATCGCGAATGCCAGACCATATTGTTACGCGCCTCAAGCAACGCAAGCCAGAAGATAGCGTAGCCTCGTGGGCGTTTAGGTTTGCAGGCACTCCCAAAGGCGTACTCACAGTGCTAAGCGGCATGACCTATATGGAGCATTTGCAAGACAACCTTAAAACATATTCACCACTCGTGCCATGCACACAAGAGGAACTCGACTTCTTGGAAAATATGGCCAATCAGTATCTCAAATTTTCGCTCATACCTTGCACTGCGTGCCAATATTGCATGCCTTGTCCGTATGGCATCAACATACCAGCCATATTTGCACACTACAACAAGTGCATCAACCAAGGCAACAATCCGCTCAGCACCACCGAAAGCAACTATGCCGAAGCTCGTCGTGCCTTCCTTGTAGGCTACGACCGCAGTGTGCCCAAATTACGTCAAGCCAACCATTGCATTGGTTGCCGACAGTGTGAAGAGCATTGCCCACAAAGCATCAGAATAGCTGAGCAAATGACGCGCATTGACAACTACGTAGAGCAACTGAAACAGAATAAGTTTTAAAGACTTAAGCCTTTTTGCCATATATCAATCCGCCAACTACGGCAGTGAGTGGGGCTGAAAGTACAAGTCCTAAGCTACCAACCATTGTATGCAAAAATTCGGCTGATATAAAGTTAGAGTTCATAATGCAAACAAATGGCATACCTTTGGCCATAAATGCCATAAATGCGAACATAAAGCTACCAGAGTAGGCAAAGAGTAAAGTTGTTGTCATTGAGCCAATTACAGGACGTGCAATACGGAAGCCAGATTTTATAAGCTCTGCTGATGATAGGTGTGGAAGTCGCTCGTGCAGTTCGTCGAGGGCGGCAGCAATGTCGGTGCATACATCCATTAGCGCACCAGATGCCGATATGAATACAGATGCTATAAAGATATTTGAAAAATCGAGCTGAAACCCACTATAAATAAGCGCTTCAGAGTAGTCTTGAACTGTAGCTGGTATCTTAAACCAACTACCTGCCACTACTGATATTAGCGCCGTAAAAGCTATGCCACAAAAGCAACCACACATTGCCGTAATGCCTTTTTTGCTTACGCCAGAAACAAGCAGAATCACAACCATAGCCGTCAAGAATGTTATTGAGATGCCAACAATGAGCGGATTCTGACCGCTCAGATACATTGGCAACAGTAACTTCCAGAAACACAAGGCTGTGAAGATGAAACTTAGCACAGCTTTTAGCCCCGTGAAGCCAGCAAGAGCTATGAGTGCCACTACAAAAACAACTATCAAAAATATTTCGGCATTGGTGCGATAGAAATCTTGTGCCTTGACAGTCAGCACGTTGCCTGTTTGCTTGCTGAGCGAAAGTACTATGAGGGCTTTATCGCCTACTGAGAATACTTTGTCTATGTTTTTCTGTCCGTTGAGGATGTTTTCAGCGTCGAATATTTCGCCACTAAATTTGCCAGACGCTATCTTTACTTTGAGTTTTTGCGTGCCAATGGTTACCACCGATATGCTATGCAGTTGGCTATCGTCGGTAGCAACTATTTCGCCCTCTTCGTAGAGTATATTTTCAGTGAGCGACGGATTTTCAAATCTTGTGGGAATCATTGCCAATATTATAGCAACAATTCCCACAAAAAGAGTGAATACTATGTTTTTGTTTTTTACAAACGTCATATTATTTTATGAAGCCTGCCACTTTCATTATTGTCTTTGGTATATCGGTGTTGTCGATGTAAGCATCTAAGAGGTCGGCACCGCAACCTGTGGCATATATGGGCACGGGCAGCGCTGTGTGCGAGTAGCTTGCCCAGTCTACACCAGCTTTGTTGTCGAGTATGTGTGTGGCTGTAACGCAAATATAGTCGTAGTTGCCGTAGTAGAGGTATTTTTCTTCTTTCGAGAGGGTTGATTTCTGATTGTCGAGTTTGCTAATTGTTTCATCATAAGCCTCTTGTAAGCGTTTACGTTCGTAGTCGCTCAGTGGCAATGAGGCATCATCGCCCAATCCGAAGTTTTGCTTTATCCAATCAAGTGTTTGCTCAAATGTTGGGCGTTGCTCTTGACGGAAGAATTGTTTGTTTTGGTCAGAAAATTCTTGATACGATATGGTCTGATTTTTCATTAGGTTGAATGCCGACTCGTAGTGTGTGCCAGCAAAACCGAGTGTCAGTCCGCCACACTCGTGGTCGCCAGTAAACACTATGAGTGTTTCATCAGGGTGTTGCTTATAGAATTCCATTGCCACGCCTATAGCTTGGTCAAGGGCTATAGTTTCATATATGTTCGACACGGCATCGTTGGCATGGTCGGTCCAGTCTATTTTGCCACCTTCGGTCATCAAGAAAAAGCCTTTGTCAGTATTGTAAAGCACTTCAATGGCTTTTTTTACAAAGTCGCGTAGCACAATGCGGTCGTCGTCAGATTTTTGTATGTCGAGGTCGATGTTGTAGGGCAATGTGCTGGCATCGTGTACGGCATCCATATTTTTGGGTATGGTGGCAAACACTTTGCCACTATTGCTGTTGAGTGCTTTGAAGGCTTGTAAGTTTGTAGCCAAGGTGTAACCTTTGTTTTGCAATGCTTCAAAATATTGCTCTTTTGTGATGTTTTTGTAGGTATCCCAGCGCACATTGCCGCCACCAAAGAAGTCGAAGTCTGACTTTAACAGCCATTGTCCGATAGCTTCGTAGCTGTTGCGGTCGTCTTCATGTGCATAGAAGCAAGCAGGTGTAGCGTGGTCTATGCTTACTGACGATATGATGCCCACCTTCATGCCAGCTTCGTGAGCCATTTCGGCTACTGTCTTGAGGTTTTCAGTGCGTTCACCATTTTTCGATATGGTGTTGATGGTTGTTTTGTGTCCGGTAGCAAGTGCGGTAGCTGCAGCAGCTGAGCATGTGATAAATCGGTTTTCAGCATTGGTGGTTGCCATGCCTGCGCTCTGAAATTTCTTTACATTGAGCTGATAGTTTGCACCTATATTATATATGTTGCATGTCTGAGTGTTGAACTGTTGCAAAAATTCAGGCTCGTTGATAGCCTTTTCAGCCATTGTTATTTGTGGCTGACTCATGCCATCGCCAATAAAGTAGAATATGTATTTTGCTTTTTTGCCAGAATAAACATCGCCCGATGTAGCACTGTTGTTGGTTAGCCCTACACACGATGCAAGTAGTGCACAAGTGAGTAGTGAGCTAAAAAATAGTTTGGTTTGATTCATTATAGTAATTTTTGTTTTTTGGCGACTAAATTAAAACAATATGCTTAATCATACAAAAATTTTGTCAGAGAACGACGATGAATAATTTTTTTTTCATCGCTTTGGGCACACAATTTTAAAAGTAAAAGATTCAAAAAGTGGGGATATCACCAAATTTATCCAATCCACTGCAATAACATTGCTACGCCAAATCCTAAATACGTTCCTATGGTATAACCACATAGTCCTACTACAATGCCCGGCCCAATCACTGCTTTATTGCCTAATACTGAGCTTATTACTGGCACAAATGGCGGACTGCATATAAGCGAAATAGAAGTTGTGAGGGTTGTATCTACATCTATGCGTAACAAAGCATTCAGCACTACATGAAATATGAGCACTAAAAATGTCATCAGAAAGGTGAGTTTGAGCAATGTAGGATCAGGATTTGAAAACATACTCAGATTCATCTGCGACGATACTGCTATGCTAAAGACCAATATAAAATATATTCCAGCTTCAAATGTGCGCTTCAGACTCTTCACTCGTTTGTTGAGCGAAGCTAAAACAGCAAAAGTTGAAATAGCTAATATGAAGATTGACTGAAACATATCTGACGGGAAGAGCATTGCCACGCCTGCGCCCACGCCTACTACTGCCAATGTTAGCAAAATAGACAAGAGCAAATCTTTCAGATTGTCGGTTCTGAACAATCCCATAAATAATTGGCTACTATAGTCTTCAGTTGTTATATTTTCAGTCGACACCTTATCTTTATCGCCTTTGAAACGTGGCAGAAGATATTGTAGCACTTTTTGTCCGAAGAAGATGACAAAGATAAGGTAAATGGCGCTGGCTGCCATATCGTATGTGTTGATGAGCAAATAATCTTCATCGCTCACATTCAAAGCCACTTTGAGCGATGCTAAATTGGCATTACCACCAGTGTAAAGTCCTGTAAGCATGCCACATATATTAGCATATAGCTCATTGTAATCTTTACAACAAAATGCATAAGATACCAATGCTGCACCAACACATGCCAATATGCCCATCAGTAGCGACTTTAGAAACATAGGTGCTAAGTGCATCCACGCTTTTATGTCTGCCGAAAAGAGCATCAGCGGAATGGCAAGCGGAATTGTAATTGTTGCAACCAAAGTTTGGGTTGCGTGTGCCTCATCGGTTGACGGTATAATACCCGTCAAGCCAAGCAAGCAACCTATTGCATAGGCCAACACCATTGTGCCTACTTTGTTCAGTATAGGATATTTATATGTAAGCCAAAGTATGAAGAGTGGCGAAAGAAAACAAATAAGTATTATTGACAATTGTAGCATAAATGCCCCCTCTCAAAAAACTTATTGCAACTTAAATGTATATGTTATTGTGCCTGTTTGTACAGCTGCAGCACTTGCATCGCTATTGAATTTGGCTTGCTTAGCGGCTGCTACGGCCTGATTCCACAACGTTTGGTTTTGCACTGTTGTGCCTTTGGGGGTTACGGAGGCAGCTGTTACTTTGCCATATTTGTTTACAACTATCTCAACTACCACTTTGCCTGCCTCTTGCACATTGCTTTTTGGTACGGGCAAGTTGCCAACAAGCGATCTGCCAGCAAGCGAGAATGTACCAATGCCGTTGCCTATGCCAGTGCCACTACCTGTGCCGCTACCTGTACCAGTGAGGTTGCCTTGTCCGCTACCACTACCATTGCCCGTGCCCGATGCACTACCTGTACCACTGCCCGAAAAGCCTTTTGATATAGCACTTTGCGCTGCAGCTTTTTTGGCAGCCTCTTCAGCTGCCTTTTTTCTTGCTGCCTCTTCAGCTGCTGCTTTTTGCCTTGCTGCTTCTTCGGCTGCAGCCTTTTGTCGTGCTGCCTCTTCAGCAGCCGCTTTTTGTCGTGCAGCAGCCTCTTCGGCAGCTTTACGCTTAGCAGCATCTTCAGCAGCCTTCTCCTTGGCCAACTTTTCGGCTTTAGCTTTTGCATCAGCTTCAGCTTTGCGCTTAGCCTCTTTCAGAGCTGCTGCCTCTTCAAAGTCTTGCGTCGTCATGCTTTGTCCATCGGCACGAGCTGCGGGCGCAGGAGCTGGCGTAGGCTCTGGTGCTGGCGCAGGTGGAGCCGTTTGCTGCGCTACAGCTGTTGCGCCACCTGCCGAGCCTGAGCTACCACCACTTGCGCCATAGTCAAGTATCAGAGCCTCTTCTTCGGGCGGTGTGGTGCTCATCACGGTCAGGAAAAGCACTGCTATCAGCAACAAGTGTACTACAATGGTACCAATGATGCCTTCGCGTTTATAATTTTTTTCTTCTCTTTCCATTATTTGCTCCTTGTTGCCAAAATGAGCTTGTATTTATTCTTTTTGGCTATATTCATAACCTTTACCACCTCTTTCATCGGAACATTCTCATCAACATGCAACGATATATATATTTCAGAGTTTTCGCCAAGTTTTGCTTGCAGTGTTGGCTCAAGTTGGTCAAAGTTTACTCGCTTAGTTTCTACATAGTAGCGCAAGTCTTTGGTTATTGACACTGAGGTGTTTGGCTTTGCCGATGTCTGGTTGCTACTCTGAGGCAATAGCAATTTGAGTGCGTTTGGGTGCACTAGCGTTGAGGTGAGCATAAAGAAGATGAGCAGCAAAAATATGATGTCGGTCATAGACGACATACTAAACGATGCGCTCAGTTTGTTGCTTCTCTTAAGTGCCATAGGCCTACTCTCCCGGTTCGTTTAATAGATCCATAAATTCCATTGTGCGAGCTTCGAGTATGAGCACAACTTTATCAACACGCGCTACAAGGTTGTTGTATGCAAAATAGGCTACAATGCCTACAGCCAAACCGCCTACGGTTGTAACCAATGCTGTGTATATACCACCTGCTAATGTGCTCACTTCTATATTGTTACCAGCATTAGCCATTTCAAAGAATGCTTGAATCATACCAGTTACTGTACCAAAGAAGCCTATCATAGGTGCACCGCCCGACACTGATGCCAAACCAGCCAATCCTTTTTCCAAACGGCTTACTTCTATGTTGCCAACATTTTCAATGGTAGTTTGGATGTCGTTTAGTGGGCGACCGATGCGCGAGATACCTTTTTCTATCATGCGCGATACAGGCGTATCAGTAGCCTGACAAAGGGCACGTGCCGAATCGATGTTGCCACTATGAATGTAGTCTTTTATCTTGCCCATAAATGTTTTGTCTTCTTTCAGAGCACGAGTGAGAGCAAAAGTGCGCTCAACAAAGACGTATATGGCATAGATAGAGAGCAATAAAAGTACAACCATTATCCATCCGCCCTGAATGGCAAGGTCTATTACATTGAGAGTTACGGGTTCTGCGGTTTCTGCACCTTCTGCTAAGGCATCAACCTGTGTAGCCAAATCTTGTATCATCGTTTTTATTAAAAATTTGTTTGCCTATATTCTGCGCAAAGATACAAAATATCTTTTTTGTATAGAACACAATAGTGTTTTCATCACGGCTCTTTCATTTTGGGGAATCAATATGTTTGAAAAATTGTTTGTAGTACATTTCTACTTGCGAAACTTGAGTGACATTACAAACAACTTACGAAAAAACAGCCATCATATTCGAGTAGTTACTCTCTTGACCATCACATCTTTCCACTCTCTGAAATCGCCTGCAACGATGTGCTTGCGTGCTTCACCAACGAGCCACAAATAGAAGGCTATATTGTGTTGGCTGGCAATGAGCGGACCGAGCATCTCACCTGCTATAAACAGATGACGCACATAGGCTTTGGTGTAGCGATGATCAACAAACGAAGTACCATCAGGGTCGAGTTCTGAAAAGTCCATACGCCACTTCTCATTGCGCAGATTGACTATGCCATTTTGGGTAAATATCATGCCGTTTCTGCCATTGCGAGTTGGCATTACACAGTCGAACATATCAACACCTAATGCTATATTTTCCAATATATTAGCTGGCGTACCGACACCCATCAGATAGCGTGGTTTATCTTGTGGCAATATGCCGTTGACAAGCTCAACCATCTCATACATTACCTCTGTTGGCTCGCCTACAGCTAAGCCGCCAATGGCATTGCCTTCGCGCTGCAAATTGGCTATAAACTCAGCCGACTTGATGCGCAAATCACGATGTGCAGCGCCTTGCACTATTGGGAAAAATGTTTGCGAATGACCATAAAGTGGCTCTGTTTCGTCAAAATGCTTCAGACCACGCACAAGCCATTTGAGCGTCAGGTCGAGCGACTTTGAAGCATATTTGTAATCAGAGTTGCCGGGCGGACATTCATCAAACGCCATCATGATATCCGAACCTATAATACGCTGAATATCAACAACTTTTTCTGGTGTAAACAGATGTTTAGAACCATCGATGTGCGACCTAAATGTTGCTCCTTCTTCAGTAAGTTTCCGATTAGCGGCAAGTGAAAATACCTGAAAGCCACCACTATCAGTAAGTATGGGCTTGTTCCAGCCATTGAATTTGTGCAAGCCGCCTGCTGCCTTTAGCACCTCTGTGCCGGGACGCAAATAGAGATGATATGTGTTGCCTAAAATAATTTGTGCTTTCACATCATCATCTACTTCTTTAAAATGAATACCTTTGACAGAACCTACTGTGCCAACTGGCATAAAAATAGGTGTAAGTATCTCACCATGATCGGTGGTTATTTTGCCTGCACGTGCTGCTGAATTTGGGTCAGTGTGTTGTAATTCAAATTTCATATCTGCTAAAAAAAATATCAGAGAGTGTATGCTAATTCAACTCGTTGCGTTCCTTTCTTACAACGCTATGCACTCCCTTCACTTTCAGTAATTTATCTATCAATACTTGCAAGTCGACTGTGTCATAAATATACAAATAGATGCTACCAGAGAATACGCCATCATGACTTTCAAAATGTACTGAACGCATATTTACCTTCTGCTCCATCGATATGATTTTAGTCACATCGCTCACCAAACTTTGTCTGTCGATGCCTGAGAGTTCTATTATTGCCAAATATGACAGTACTTTGTGCGATTCCCATTGTGCCGAAACTATTCTGTTGCCACGGCTCGACATAAGTTTGAGACAGACCGGACATCGACGCGAATGGAGCACAAGCGTATTATCATCATCAACAAAGGCCACCACATCGTCGCCCGGTATTGGATTGCAACATGAGGCTGTTGTAAATTGGCGTTGTGCCTCATCGGTAAGCACTATTTTTTTACCATCGGGCATACCTATAGCCTCTTTATCGTCGGGGTCTTCTTCGTCGTCAGTATTTTTATTACCAAAGGTCAACCTCCACATTTTCACCCACTTACTTGTCGATTTTTGTGTGAGCGATTTTTCTATATTGTCAAGTTTGATTGTGCCTTTGCCTATCTGATAATAGAGGTCTTCGCGCGAGCTGACGTGATATGTTCGCATCAGTTTTTTGAGTATGCGCGCATTGATTGAGAGTTTGCGTTTTTGCAACTCTTCAGATAGTGCATTTTCGCCTGCTTGAATATATCCGTGACGTTCTTCTCTGAATATTTCTTTTATGCAACTCTTTGCTTTTACGGTAGTTACAAAGTTTATCCATTCGTATTTCGGAGTCTGCTTGTCTGATGTTATTATCTCTACTTGGTCGCCACTTTTGAGCTCGTGGCTTAATGGCTCGAGTTTGTAGTTTACTTTGGCACCAATGCAGTGGCAACCAAGTTTTGAGTGTATTTCAAAGGCAAAGTCAAGGGCTGTTGAGCCTACGGGCATTATCTTCACTTCGCCCTTTGGTGTGAATATCATCATCTCTTGCGAGAAGAGATTAAGTTTCACATTATCAAGAAATTCCATTGAGTCAGAGTCAGCATTTTCAAGCATATCTCTAATGCTTTTCAGCCAATTGTCTATCTCAGTTTCTTTGCCATTTTCTTTATATTTCCAGTGTGCAGCAAAACCGCGCTCGGCTATGTCGTTCATGCGCTCTGAGCGTATTTGCACTTCAACCCATCGTCCGCCCGGACTCATTATGGTGGTGTGCAATGCCTCGTATCCGTTTGATTTTGGCGTACTTACCCAGTCGCGTAGTCGGTCGGGCTTGGGTTGGTAGAGGTCTGTGATGATGGAGTAGATGTTCCAACATTGCACTTTTTCTGATATTTCTTCTTTGGGCTTGAATATGATGCGCATGGCAAAGATGTCGTATATCTCTTCAAATGGCACATTTTTGTTTTTCATCTTGTGCCAAATAGAATATATTGACTTCGGACGTGCTTTGAGTTCATATTCGTAGCCTTGCGCTTCGAGTCTTTCACGTATCGGAACCGACACGCTATCAATCACTTGCTGATATATCTCTGAACTTTGTTTTAGTTTTTCTTCTATCTCAGCATATTCATTTGGGTGTTCGTATTTGAGGCTCAAATCTTCGAGTTCTGTTTTTATATTAAACAATCCGAGTCTGTGAGCCATTGGGGCATAAATGTAGAGAGTTTCGGCCGATATGCGATAACGTTTATGTTCTGGCATAGATGATAGTGTGCGCATATTGTGCAGTCGGTCAGCAAGTTTTATCAAGATGACACGCACATCTTCTATCATTGAGACAAGCAATTTTCTAAAGTTTTCGGCTTGCAACGATGCTGATTGGTCAAAAACGCCCTCAAGTTTTGTTAGTCCGTCGACTATGCCAGCTACTTTTGAGCCAAAGAGCGACTCGATGTCGCCCAGCGTTATGCTAGTATCTTCCACTACGTCATGAAGCAGGGCGGCAGTTACACTTTTGGCATCAAGACCTATCTCTTCTGCCACTACGCGAGCCACTGATACGGGGTGAAATATGTATAGTTCACCGCTTCGGCGCTTCATACCTCGATGTGCATCGTTGGCAAGCTCAAAGGCTTTGCGTATCATCTGCACGTCGTCTTCTTTCTGATGACATCGCGGACATTGTGCAATCAAGTCGAGCACTTGATTGCGTGCCTGATCTTCTTGTTCTTGTGTCGAAAATAAATCTTGTGACATATTCCAAAACCTCTATCTTACTAATGTTACAGAGCCATGCTTTCGTATCTTCACCCCCTTGTCAAACCCCTCAGCCTCAGCCACATACATATATACACCTTCAGCTGCTTCTGCATTGCCTTCTTTTCCGTTCCACCCTTGCGATGGGTCTGTAGAGTAATAAATTCTGCGTCCCCATCGGTTATATATTTTCAGGTCAAAACTTTTCAATGATTTGTATGCTGCTCTAAATTCATCGTTGACTCCGTCGCCATTGGGCGTAAACACTTGTGGGAAGCCCATAAAAGCATCGGTGATGGTAAGCGACAAGGTAGAATCTACATTGCTGCAACCTGTATTTTCGTCAGTAACAATGAGCTTGATTTTATATTCGCCTGAGTTCTGAAACGAATAGACCGGATCTTTTTCATACAACCTCGACACATCGCCCATAATCCACTCATATACAGTAATATTACCTTTTGAATTGCTCTTAAATTCTATTTCTGCCGGAGCTGAATAAGCATCGCCTGTTGTTATCTCATTGGCCACTTCACGTTTGCGTTCTGAATATGTAAACCGTGCCATCACTGCATAGCTTCCAACCAAATATGTAGCCTGATTACTGTTTTCTATTTGGTTGTGTACCACAAGTTTTAGCTCTGTATCGTCCATTGGAGACTCAAGAATTGCATCTTTTCTATTTGTAGTAAATTGCAATGTATCAGCCACATACCAGTCATAAACCAATTTTTGCTCCACCTCTTGCCATTCTGCTGATGCAAAATTGTACACACGTGTTGATGGTGCTTCAGGCTGAGCCGTTACTTCCATTTGGTCGCAATCGATACTATCTATGCTAAACGACAACTGACTAATAACAGGCACATCAGCCCAAAAACGATGTTCTGACACACCACTCAGAGTAGTTATTTTGCACAAAAAACCACCATTTTGCTCTATATGTAAGCAACTCGATGTGCCTTCATCTGACTGCAAAAGTGCACCAAAATTAGTTGTAACCTCATCAAATGCATACCACTCTACTACTGCATCATTGCCAAGCTCTGAAACACAAATATTAGCATCTGACCAATCAGAAAACCAAAAAACAGAGTCGACATCAACAAGAGATATGAGTTTTGCCGTTGTTGAAAATGTTTGCGAACTAACTATATTTGTTGCAAAAAGCATCAACGCAAGGGTTATATAGTTGTAAATTTTCACAATTCAATACTAATTGATATATATTGAGAATAAAATTAGTCAAAAATATCTGAAAAATAGAGAGATATTGACTCAAAAGAGTATTTTGAAGCCGTCAAAAACAGCCGTAGAATCAGCAAAAACAGTTTGTGCCTCTGCCTCTATCACGTCAGTATCTTTGTATCGGCTTGAGAAATGTCCGAGCAACAATTTACCAACATTTGCCAAACGAGCTATTGTAGCAGCCTGAATAGCAGTAGAATGTAATGTTTTTTGGGCGAGCAAAGCATTATCTTCAGCAAATGTTGCTTCATGATAAAGTAGCGATGCGCCATGTATGTGCGCCACTATCTCTGGCATAAATGCAGTATCGCTTATATAGGCATAGCTAAGAGGTGCAGGCGGCTCAGTAACAAGCTCAGAACGAGGCACTTCACTGCCGTCAATATCAAAGTATTTCTTGCCACCTTTTATCGAAACTATGTCGGCTATTGTCAGTCCATATTTATATATGGCTTGTTTTTTTATGTTGGGCTCTTTTGTCTGTTCTTTAAACACGAAGCCACAAGTAGGCACTCTGTGTTTGAGCGGAATAGAGTGAACTACAACGCCTTTGATATTGAGAATTATCTCAGGTTTATCAAATCGCAAAGGCGAAAAATGCAACTCAAACGATAAATTGTCTATGAAGAAGTTTATTTGTGGTTTTAGCATCTCCTCCAGTCGGGGGTCGCAAAAAATGGTGAGTGGCGATGTGCGGTTCATAAGTGACATGGTTGAGAGCAACCCTATCAGTCCGAAAGTATGATCGCCATGCGTATGCGAAATAAAGATATATTCGATGCGCATAAAATTGATGTGAGCCCTCCGTATCTGAAACTGCGTACCTTCACCACAATCGATAAGAAAAGTCCGCCCTGACACGTTGAGTATCTGAGCGGACGGGTTTCGTTGTGATGTAGGCAATGCCGAATTACAGCCGAGGACAGTAAGCTCCATTGACATATCTATTTGTCTACGTTGAGTTTATTGTTCCTTGAAGTTTGTCTTATTTCAACATCTCTGCTTCGCCGTCAGCAAGTGTATCAACCACTATAACCATCGGCTCGAAACGCTGAATAGAGAGCATATTTTCAACGCTCGTACTGGTAGTTACCAACACCAATTTTCCATCTTTACACAAGCGATGAGCAATAAGTATGGCACTCAATCCTGATGTGTCACAATAAGTACATGTTGTAAGATCGAGCAAAATATTTTTTACCGAATCACCTGCCAACAATACCAATTCTGAACGCAATTCTGCTGTTGTATATGTATCGAGACGTTCCGAAAGCATGGTAACTACCGAATACGTTTCTCTTTTTTCTACTTTGAAGTTCATCGCCAAAAGATGTTTGTTCTTTCTTGTATAAATACGGACGTAGGGCTACACGCTTATTGTGTTTGCGAGCAAGTCCTACGTCCGCTATTATTCTGACTAAAAAAAGTGAGTGTGCTACTTTTTTAGTTTGTAGCACACAAACTTTTTTCTGTTTTAGTCTTTTTTCTCAGCTGCTTCGAACTGCTCTTTGAGAGCTGCCAAGCTTGAGATGTCGCCAAGTGTAGTGCTTGCTTCAGCAGCTTTTTCTACTTTCTTAGTGGCAGCTTTCTTAGTTGTCTTAGCTTTCTTGCTCTCGTCAGCCTTAGCCTCTTCAAATGTACGTGAGTGAGAGAGAATGATGCGTTTTGCACCCTTGTTGAATTCGAGCACCTTGAATGGGAGCTTCTCATCAACTTTAGCTTGTGAGCCATCCTCCTTGGTCAAGTGACGAGGTGTAGCGAAGCCTTCAACGCCATAAGGCAATGCTATTACAGCACCCTTGTCGAAGATTTCAGTGATTGTACCTTCGTGTACTGAGTCTACTGTGAAGATTGTTTCGAATACATCCCATGGATTTTCTTCGAGTTGCTTATGACCGAGGCTCAAACGACGGTTTTCTTTGTCTATTTCAAGAACAACTACCTCAATTTTATCGCCTACTTTAGTAAACTCAGCTGGGTGTTTGATCTTCTTAGTCCAAGAGAGGTCGCTGATGTGGATAAGACCATCGATACCCTCTTCGATTTCAGCAAATACGCCAAAGTTGGTAAAGTTGCGAACTGTTGCAGTGTGCTTAGAACCAACGGCATATTTAGTTTCGATCTCTGCCCATGGATCTGGGTGGAGTTGCTTGATACCAAGCGACATCTTACGTTCTTCACGATCGAGAGTGAGGATTTGTGCCTCAATTTCGTCGCCAACTTTCAAGAAGTCTTGAGCTGAACGCAAGTGCTGTGACCATGACATTTCTGATACATGTATCAGGCCTTCTACGCCCGGTGCTATCTCTACAAATGCACCATAGTCAGCCATAACAACTACTTTGCCCTTCACCTTGTCGCCTACTTTGAGGTTAGCATCGAGTGCTTCCCATGGGTGAGGAGTGAGTTGCTTGAGACCAAGAGCTATGCGCTTTTTCTCGTCGTCGAAGTCGAGAATAACAACGTTGATTTTTTGGTCGAGCTGAACGATTTCTTCAGGATGAGATACGCGACCCCAAGAGAGGTCGGTGATATGAATCAAGCCATCTACGCCGCCAAGGTCGATGAATACACCGTATGAAGTGATATTTTTAACGATACCTTCAAGTACCTGACCTTTTTCGAGCTTAGAGATAATTTCTTTCTTCTGTTGTTCGAGTTCGGCTTCGATGAGTGCCTTGTGCGAAACAACAACGTTGCGGAATTCTGAGTTGATTTTTACAATCTTGAATTCCATTGTCTTACCTACGAATACATCGTAGTCGCGAATTGGCTTAACATCTATTTGTGAGCCAGGAAGGAATGCTTCGATGCCAAATACATCTACAATCATACCACCCTTTGTACGGCACTTGATGTAGCCCTTTACAATTTCGTCTTTTTCGAGAGCAGCGTTTACACTGTCCCATGAGCGCATTGCGCGTGCTTTCTTGTGTGAAAGTACGAGCTGACCGCTCTTGTCTTCTTGGTTTTCTACGTATACTTCAACCTCATCACCAACTTTGAGGTCAGGGTTGTAGCGGAATTCGTTGCGGCTAACGATACCATCAGACTTAGCGCCAACGTTTACTACTACTTCACGTTTGTTGAGCGAAATCACAACGCCCTTTGTCACATCTTTCTCTATAATAGAGGTAAGTGACTCGTCATACTTCTTTACAAGCTCGTCTTTCGAGAGCTCTGCGGTAACACCGCCATTCTCAAGCGCTTCCCAGTCGAAACCTTCAACGCCTTGAACTTCGTTACTCATTGAATTTTAAAATTACTAATTAATAGATTAGACATTATGCTGTTCCGCACACTTTGGTGCAGACTAACGGGCGCAAAATTACAAATTGTACATCTAATTATCAAAATTTTTGACCACCCTTAACACCTCTTTTTATAAAAACACTATAGCTCTTTCATTTAGCCCGACTTTCTTACTTAAGTTAAAGTATTATAAATCAATAAAATAAACGGATATTTATATAGCAACTCAAGTTTCGCAAGTAGAAATGTACTACAAACAAATTTCCAAACACGGCTTTTTCATTAGTCGAGTTTCGTGCTCATTGTTGAAAAACAATTTGTTGAGTATATTTCTTTCGCCCATTCTCAGGGCTTATTTTCTGTGCATTCCTATTTACAAAACTTGAGTTAGCACTATTATTTAAGGTATTTTTAGACAAAAAGCAACCTTATACATACTATGCAATTTGTGATATTCAGTATCTTTGCCACATAAAATGTGAAAAACACGAATAATAGACAATATGAGCAGACGTTTTATGGCTGTGTTGGTAGCAATGCTTGCAATAGTGTTAGCAACCACAGCGCAGCAAAAGAAATACGCACTCTATGGCGTGGCATTCTACAACCTCGAAAACCTTTTCGATACTTGTCATGACTATGGCAAAAACGATTGGGAATTTTTGCCCAACGGCTCATATAAATGGACAGGCCAGAAATACAGAGCCAAACTTACTAATTTGTCGAGAGTGCTGAGCGAACTTTGCACAAGCAAAATAAAAGCTGGTGCCTCAATCATAGGCGTTTCAGAGGTCGAAAATAGGGGCGTACTCGAAGATTTGCTACGTCAGCCAGCATTGCGCGACAGAGGCTTCAAGATAATGCACATCGATGGTCCGGATAGGCGTGGTGTAGAGTGCGCAGTGCTCTACAATCCGCGTTTCTTTCAGCTTACTGATTCATGCCTTGTACCTTACGTATATCCTAACAACGACACTACACACATCACACGCGGTTTTCTGGTTGCCACTGGCAAAATGGCTGGCGAGACATTGCACGTAGTGGTCAATCACTGGCCATCGAGAGCTGCTGAAAGTGCAGTGCGCGAACGTGCTGGAGTGCAATTACGTGCCGTTAAAGATTCGCTCTTGCGTGCATATCCGGGTTCGAAAGTGATAGTAATGGGCGACCTCAATGATGACCCGAACAACAAAAGCGTAACTGACGGACTCGGTGCTGTGCATCGCATCAAAGATGTAAAGAACAACAACGATATGTACAACCCTTTTTGGGATATACTATATAGTAAAGGTCAAGGCACTTTGCTCTACAATGGCAAATGGAATCTGTTTGACCAAATTATAATATCGGGCGCACTTATTGGCACTGACCGAAAGGACATAAAATACTTTAGTTCTGAGGTATTTGTACGCGACTATCTGCTTCAGCAAGATGGCAAATACAAGGGTTCACCACTGCGTACACATGCTGGTGGCGTTTGGCTCAACGGCTATAGCGACCACTTGCCCACAAGTGTATACCTTATTAAAGAAATTGCAGACTAATTTTTCAACAACAGATAATATTCTTCTCAAAACAAAAAACTAACGGACAAACTCAAACAATGAAAAACCTTTTGCTACTAATGTTGTTGGTGCTTAATGTAGCCATAGCATCAGCGCAGAGCGATGTATTGGGCGTAGTAGTTGATGCCCAAACAGGTCAGCCTCTGGCAGGTGCCGCGCTAACTATAGCACATACAACACAAGGCACAATAGCTGATGCCAACGGACAATTTAGGCTGTCAGCTCTCACTTTGCCAACTGACATAGTTGTGTCATATATTGGCTATCAGGAACAAACAGTACACATTTCGTCAGCCGAACCTCTGCGCATAGCACTTGCTACTGCCGAACTCTATTCTGACGACGACAACTCAGATTTCACCTTCACCGAGAGTCAGCTCGACGATGACAGCGATGTATCACAAACCGTAACATCAGTACTTTCAGGCAACAACGACCCTTATGCATCGAAAGTTGGATATCTATTTAGCGCAATGCGTTTTCGCGTCAGAGCCTATGAGAATCAGTATAGCCAAACCTACATAAATGGATTGCTATTCAACGACATAGAGCGAGGCAACTTCAACTACGCATTGATAGGTGGCATGAACGATGCTACACGCAATCAAGAAAGCGTTTCGCACCACGAATACAACCATTTTGGACTAAACAATATAGGCGGTGCATCGAACATCAACACACGTGCAAGCCAATTTGCAACTGGCAACAAACTCACAGTGTCAGTATGCAACCGCAACTACAAAGCACGCGCCATGTACACCTACGCTACAGGCTTGCTTGCCAACGGATGGGCATTTGCAGGTTCGGTGGGTTATAGGTGGGCCAATGAAGGTGTAATAGAGGGCACATTCTACAATTCGCTTAGCTATTTTCTTTCAGCCGAAAAACACATCAACGACAAGCATAGCATCTCGCTCGCAACATTTGGCGCACCCACTGAGCGTGCCCAACAAGCTGCATCAACCGAAGAGGCTTATTGGCTTGCCAACAGCCACTACTACAACCCCAATTGGGGCTATCAAAATGGCGAAAAACGCAACGCTCGCATAGTAAACGACTACGAGCCAACAACTATTATCACTTGGGACTGGGACGCAACAACTGACTCGCGCCTAACTGTATCGGGCGGATTCAAATATGCATTATATAGCACAACGGCACTTGGCTGGGCGGGCGATGCCTACGACCCACGCCCCGACTATTATAAGAATTTGCCATCGTCGGTGTTTGATGTTTATGACGAAACGAAAAACAATGGCGAATATTTGGCACAAAATCCGTACTTTATTGACCAATACAATACTTTGCTCAATCATTGGACATCAGACAAAGCCAATAGGCAGATAGATTGGGACCGCATGTACTACGTCAACAGTGTGAGCGAAGCAAATGGTGGCGAGGCTCTTTATTATCAAGAGCGCAGACACAACAATCAGGCAGCAGGTTTGCTTAGTGCTACTTGGAAGCACAACGTAAACCAACATCACAAGTATACGGCAGGCATATTTGGCAATGCAACTCGAGGTATGCACTACAAAACAATGGCCGACCTACTTGGTGCTTCGAAGTATACCGACCTTGACAAATATTCAGTAAACGACTACGGCGCAAAAAGCAACGAAGCACAAAACGATATGCGCCACCCCAATAGGCAAATAGGTGTAGACGATAAGTTTGGCTACAACTACAATATCGATGTGCTGAAGGCTCGAGCATGGGGACAATATCAGTTTGCATACGGTCCGCTAACAGCTAATGCACAACTTGGCGTAGAAGCAACCTCGATAGAGCGCAATGGTAAAATGCAAAATGGCAGAGCACCACACAACTCATACGGCAAGAGTGGCAAAGCCCAATTTGTAGGCAGCGAAGTGGGAGCATCGGTTACCTATCATCCCGGAGCCAACCACTATATAAGCGTAGGTGGAGGTTATGCAGCCATTGCACCACAAGCTCGCAATAGCTTTGTATCAGCAAGCATACAAAACAACTTTGTCAACAACCTTGAACTCGAAAAAATATTGAGTGGCGAAGCATCATATCAGTTTCGCATAGCAAACCTCTTTGGCAAAGTGAGTGGCTACTACACACAATTTGCTGACCAAGTGGAGCAAACAGCCTTCTACAACGACCAACAAAGCACCTTTACCTACCTCACAATGAGCAATATAGAGAAAGAGCATTATGGCATAGAAGTAGCTCTCAACTATCAGATACTCAGCAGCCTATCAGTGCATGCAATAGGTACAGTAGCCGATGCCAAATATACCAACAATCCGCTTGCGCAAATAAGCTACGAAGGTATGGACTACAACGAAGTGCAAAAGCTCAATAGCTACACAACACCCAGTGGCGAAGCCGAGCAACTACGTGTAGTGGCAGAAAATATGCGTGTAAGCGGCACACCACTTACAGCCCTCAACTTTGGCATCAACTACAACATAAATGGTTGGTTTTTTGAAGCTAACATCAACTACTACGACCGTATATACATAGCCTTCTCGCCCTACCGACGACTCACAAGCACATACAAAACTAATGGTAGAGTATATACCCCATCGAGCGTCGACAACTTAGGACGTTTGGCTTACGAAGTAACCAAAGCCGACATAAAAGAGAATGGAGGATTGTTATACGACAATAGCGGACAATTTGTGAAGAGCTATGCTGCACATCAAGAGCGTTTCAGTGGCGACTATATGATAGATTTGTCGGTAGGCAAAAACATACGTTTACGTCGCAAGTCGCTGAGCATCAATTTGTCGGTCAACAATCTCACAAACAACACCAATATGCGCACAGGCGGATATGAGCAAAACCGCGACGACTACTATTATAGCGAGAGCAACGGCATATACACCAAAGGCGAAGGCAAAGCCTATCGCTTCTCACGAAATTCAAAATACTATTATGCCAATTCGCTCAATGCATTCCTCAATATCGGATTTAAATTCTAATAAGGAGATAACAGTATGAATATTAGGAATATATATATAAGTCTGTTGGCTACAGCAACACTTGTTTGCACATCGTGTATGGACGATACCGATGAGCCCGACACCAACACTTTTTTGGTAACGAGCACCGAGAATATAGGGGAAGTCAACACAACCATATATGAGCTCAAAAACAAATTTAGCTCAGTGCTTGCCAACAACAATACATTTGAAAAAGTAAACACCGACATAGTGTTTGAAGGCGTAGTATGTGCCAACGATGAAGGGGGCAACCTCTACCAAACACTCATCATCAGAAGCATCGATACTACCAAACCAACCACCGACGATGCCTACGACCAATGTATTAGCATCGGCATAAAAAATACATTTCTCTCGCCCTATTTCAAACTCGGACAACGCGTAAAGATAAACTTAAACGGTTTATATATAGGCAATTACAGCAGAGTACCTAAAATTGGTCAGCCATATTATACCTCTAAAGGCAACTTGCGCCTTGGTCCGATGCTATTTGAGCTTTGCAAAACCAACATAGAGTTGGTAGGCGAGCCAGATTTGTCAGCACCAGAGCTTGTACCAATAGACCTTACCACACAAGAAGGCATAGCATGGCTCAACAACAGAGGCAACCAAACACCTTATCACACACCACTACTTGCCACCGTGCGCGGTTTGATAGCCGAAATGCAAGGCATACAATCGCGCATACCAGCTACAGGCGCACTTAGTGGCAACGACGAGCCACTACCAAAAATATTTGCCCCAGAAGCCCTCTACGACGATGGCTACGCTGTTGATCGCACACTCAACTACCGGTCAGACAAAACGCTTACCATCCGAACCTCAACACAAAACGAATGTTCGTTTCTACACCTCCCTACTGATGTGCGTTCGTATACAGGCCAACTCACCTACTACAGCAATTGGCAACTTACACTACGCACAATCACCGACGTAGAACGATACGAAGAACTACAATAAAACCATTGTCATCACCTTTTTTTTGAAAAACAGATATTATGAAAAAATATATTTTAAGCATCTTGAGCCTTGTAGCAGCTATGGCATTTACATCGTGCGAAGATGTGCCTGCCCCCTACGAACTCAACCCTGAAGCTAACACACAGGACAACGAAAACAAAATTGAAGACCTTGTAATATACAAGCAAGACTTTGCCACATCATTGGGCGATTTTGAAACATTCGACTTTGTTGGAAACTATCCGTGGATACAAGAGCGCGACTATGCCAAAGCAACATCGTATGAAAACTCAGTAGATTATAAATCAGACAGTTGGCTCATATCGCCATATATTGACCTTAGCAATGTAGACTCGGCTTGCATCTACTTCAAATATATTTTGCGTTATGCCAACTCAGCTGAAATGACCACCAACTATCAGCTCCTCGTTAGCGACGACTACGATGGCAACCCAACCGAAGCTACATGGACAACACTCGACTATAACCCAGTGCAAAGTGCTGACTACAACACATGGCACGAAGGCAATTATCTTGACATACCTCAAAACCTCAAAAGCGAAAAAACTACCATAGCCTTCCGCTATATAGCTCAAGCTAAAGCCGCTACATGGGAAATATGCAACTTTGTTGTATATCGAGGTTCGCACAACTCATTTATGTCAAGCCAAACAATAAACCCTGCCGATATACAAAAACTACCATATACTGAAACATTTGAAACATCGCTTGGTACATTCAAATCAGAACTCATATCGGGCAGTGGCAGTTGGATTATCGACTACAAAACTGCAAAAGCTACAGGCTATAGCAACCACTACACCGCTGGCAAATACATGCTTGTGTCGGCACCTGTAAACATTAGCGAAGCAGCACACATAAGCTATGAATACATCTTGCGCTACAAGCAAAAAGACGGATATACCAAACTCGTCATCTCTGACAACTACAAAGGCAACGCCTCAACAGCTACATGGACAACACTCAAAAACAACCATACCGAAGGTAAAGATTGGACCAACTTTGAAAAAGCCGATGTTAGCATACCTTCAGCCTACATAGGCAAAACAGTTTATGTAGCACTCTATTTTGAATGTACATCGAGCGGAAGCGCCACATGGGAAGTAAGAAACCTCACAATTGCAGCAGGCAATGGTGGCAGCTCAGAAGAGAATGTAATACCCGAAGAGAATAACGACGAAGAAAATAACGACATAGAGCACACATTGCCATACGAAGAGTCGTTTAGTTCATCGCTTGGCTCATTCAAGTCAGAACTCATATCAGGCGAAGGTACTTGGGTCAACGACTACAATACAGCCAGAGCAACCAACTACGACAACGCTACCAAAACCAATACAGCCGGACAATATATGCTTATATCAGCACCAGTAAAAATTAGCGAAGCTGCACACATAAGCTACGAATACATATTGCGCTATATTGAGGACAACTCATACTACACACTCTTGATTTCTGACGACTATGCTGGCAATGCCTCAACAGCCACATGGACAACACTCAAAAACGACCATACCGAAGGCTCTGATTGGACAAACTTCGTTACTGCTAATGTAAATGTGCCAAGCAAATTTGTAGGCAAAACTGTTCGCATAGCCTTCTCATTTACAGCCAAAACTAAAAGTGCTACTTGGGAAGTCAAAAACCTCTCAATTGCAGCAGGTAGCGATGGCGAAACAGTAGAAGAGCCTGATGCTTACAATATAAACTTTGCCACCAACGGCTTTAGCGGTTGGGTAGAGCAAACCACACAAAACATACAAAATAAAGTGTGGAATTACGAAAGCGGCAAAGGCATAAAAGCTGATGTCGGAGACGGAGTAACAGAAATAGAGTCGCGCCTCGTATCGCCACTCATAGCATTGCCATCAACCGACAATGTTACACTATCGTTTAATCACTCACAACAATTCTTTGAGTCAGAAGAGGCAATGACTAAGAACCTCACTTTGCAAATATCAACCGACAAAAAGACATGGACAACCATACAATTCAATGGCTATCCGGAAGTCAGCAACAACTATAATATAACTTCTGCCAATGCCACAGCCGACCTATCAGCATACAAAGGCAAACCAATATACATAGCCTTCCGCTTTACCGATACTAAAGGCACATGGATAATACAGTCAGTAAGTATAAAATAAAAAAACAACCAATGAAACATACAGCATACAAATATACTATTGTCGCTGCAGTAGCAACCGCTTTGATAGCGGTTGTTGCTTGCGATGATGACGACGACGATAGCAACATAATATTTGGCATAGCCAAAACAACTGACATCACCGACGACACCACATCAGACAACAATGGCAGCGACAACACACGCACCCCAAAACCAACAGCAGCTCGCACCACCATCAACTGTGCAAGCAGGTTAGAAGTGCCAGCCATCAAAGACAACAAATGCTTCTTCTATCACTCATCAATAGAAGGCACAGACACCATAGTAACCTACAGCTTTGAATACGACACAACCAAATATCACTCGCGTTGGATAGCCTTCCGCTTCGATGCCGCAACACGCCCCAAAAACGTTTCGCGCAAAGACAACAGAGCAGTGCCACAATATCCACACGATGACGTCTTGCCAATGCAATTTGCCATCGACGACGACGAATCGTTTGGTGCAGGCTACGACCACGGTCACCTCTGTGCCTCGGCCGACCGACTCTATAGTCGCGCCGCCAACGACAACACCTTCTACATGACCAATATGAGCCCACAACTATCCAATTTCAACCAAAAATATTGGACATACTACGAAGAATATGTACAAAACAAAGGACGCGACATATCGTTTGCTGACACACTCTACGTAGTCAAAGGTGGCACAATAGACACCGACGAAAACATACTTGGCTACACATGCCGAGGTCGGATACCAATACCAAAATACTACTACATGGCTCTGCTCAAAGTGAAAAACAACACCTATTCAACATTAGCATTTTGGATAGAGCACAAAGACTACGACACAAAAAACATAACAGACAAAAATGCTGAAATGAAAAGCAAAATAGTGTCGATAGACCAATTGGAAGAATATACAGGTATCGACTTTTTTCACAACCTGCCAGACAACATAGAAGAGATAGTAGAAGCCAATGTAACCCCATCAGCATGGGGATTTTGAAAAATGAAGTTAAAATATGCTTAAAGTGTTTCCTTTTCTTAAAAAATAGGATTAACTTTGTTGTGGCTAAATTTGGTAAAAGTGAACTTAGAGGAATTAGCTCAGAAAACTTCGGAAAAAGTTGCTCAAATAAATTCAAAATGCAAAGAGATGAAATCTCGCATTGCCCAGCTTGAAGCAAAAAACCAGCAACTTATTGACGAGAAACAAGAAGTAACTGAAAGCTATAATAAGCTTTCGGCTGAGTTTAATGTCTATAAAGAGTCGATGATGCTACTAAAAGCAAGTGCCGACAAAGGACAAGCACTCAAGTTTATAAACCAAATGGTGCGGGAAATAGACAAGTGCATAGCACTACTAAACAAATAAAAGAGGTTATTAATGTCAGTTGAAGATAACAAACAATCTATAACTGTAAGGATAGGGAATAAAACTCTTACACTCAGAATAAACCCACAAAATGAAGAGTATGTGAGAGCCGGTGCCAAGGATGTGGACGAAAAAATAGCCAAATTCAAGGACAAAAATCCAAAGCTCGACATTACTGATATATTGTCTTTTATTGCCGTAGAATATGCTTCTAATTATCATAAAGAGAAAAGAAGTCAAGACGAAAGCACAGTGCAATATTCGTTTGAAAAAATAAACGATTCTCTCGATGAAATATTAGATATATTGAAATAATATACCAAACAAAATATACATCCCGTACCCATGCCATTTACTTACCAAACAAACAAGAGCTGTAAAACAGCCATTAATATATTAATTAAGTAATTGGAATAATGGATATAACAATCTTAATCAGTGCTTCGGTTGGCGGACTACTGGTAGGTGGCATCTTCACATGGGTGCTAATCAACACAGCCCTAAAAAAGAAAAGCACACAAATAATTAAAGATGCAGAAAGCGAAGCAGAAGTAATAAAGAAAGATAAAATTTTACAAGCAAAAGAAAAATTTTTGCAACTCAAAGCCGAGCACGAAAAAGAGGTAAATGCTCGCAACTCAAAAGTAGTTGCTGCTGAAAATCGCATACGCCAAAAAGAGGCCGACTTGGGTAGGCAACTCGAAGCCTGCCAACGCAAGCAAAAAGACCTTGAACTCACTCAGCAAAAACTCTCAATGCAGCAAGAAGCCATTGAGCACAGAAGCGAAGACATAGAGAAAATACATAGGCAACAAATAGAAAAACTCGAAGCCATTTCAGGTATGAGCGGACAAGAAGCCAAAGAGTCGCTCATCGAAAGCATGAAAGCAGAAGCTCGTACCGATGCCATGTCGTACATCAACGACATAATGGACGAAGCTAAAATCAACGCCAACAAAGAGGCTAAGAAAATAGTGCTTCAGACTATTCAGCGCGTTGCAACAGAGACAGCCATAGAAAACTCTGTAACGATATTCCACATCGACAACGACGAGATAAAAGGCAGAGTAATTGGTCGTGAAGGACGCAACATACGCGCCCTTGAAGCAGCGACGGGCGTAGAAATAATAGTTGACGACACGCCAGAAGCCATCGTACTTTCAGCCTTTGACCCAATGCGTCGTGAAATAGCACGTTTGGCTCTGCATCAGCTCGTTACCGACGGACGCATTCACCCAGCTCGCATCGAAGAGGTGGTAAACAAAGTACGCAAGCAAGTAGAAGAAGAGGTCATCGAAACAGGCAAGCGCACCACCATCGACTTGGGCGTACACGGCTTGAACCCAGAACTCATCAAGCTAATAGGCAAGATGAAATATCGCTCATCGTATGGTCAGAACCTGCTTCAACATGCACGCGAAACAGCCAACTTGTGTGCAGTGATGGCTTCAGAACTCGGACTCAACCCCAAAAAGGCAAAGCGCGCTGGCTTACTCCACGATATTGGCAAAGTATCAGACGAAGACCCAGAGTTGCCACACGCAATATTGGGTATGAAGATAGCCGAAAAATACAAAGAGAAACCAGAAATATGCAACGCCATAGGTGCTCACCACGACGAGGTTGAGATGAACACACTCATAGCTCCTGTAGTTCAGGTATGCGATGCCATATCAGGTGCACGTCCGGGTGCTCGCCGCGAAGTGATAGAGGCTTACATCAAGCGCCTCAACGACTTGGAGAATATGGCAATGTCGTATCCGGGCGTAATAAAAACCTACGCCATACAAGCAGGTAGAGAGCTGCGCGTAATAGTAGGCAGCGAAAAGATTTCAGACAAAGAGGCTGAAACAATTTCAGTAGACCTTGCTCGTAAGATTCAGACAGAAATGACCTATCCGGGTCAAGTAAAGATTACAGTAATACGCGAAACACGCGCTGTAAGCTACGCTAAGTAAATAAGCATTTTTTGATATTTTTTGAAAAACGGATTGTCTCATATATTTTTTTTGAGACAATCCGTTTCAATTAGTATCTTAAGTTTCGCAAATAGAAATGTACTACAAACAAATCCACAAATACGACCTTCCCATTAATTTTACTTTTTCTGTGCCGACAGAAAAAGTAACAAAAAGAACTCGTCGCTGTT